>JAFRZQ010000041.1 GCA_017442465.1 Anaerotignum sp.
GCCGCACAGTTTTGCCAGTCTTTCCTGATATTTTTCTCTGTCGAAATCGGATTCCGTTTCTTCCATACCTTTGCGGATCTGGGCAATACGCGCCTGAATAGCTTCTTTGTCACCAAAACCATCTGCGATGATTGTCAGTTCTTTTTCTACACGAACTGTCTTCGCAGAACCCAGCATATCCAGTGTTGCATCCTGCAGGGAAATACCGATTTCTTCGGAAATCACCTGTGCACCTGTCAGTGCTGCGATATCAGCCAGCTGTGCTTTTCTTCTTTCGCCGTAGCCAGGAGCTTTTACTGCTACGCAAGTAAAGATATTTCTCAGTTTGTTCACAACCAGAGTTGCCAGAACTTCGCTTTCCACATCTTCTGCGATTAGCAGCAGCTTTCTGCCCATCTGCATCACCTGTTCCAGAACAGGCAGGATTTCCTGAATATTGGAAATTTTCTTATCAGTGATCATGATCATGGGTTCTTCCAGAATCGCAACCATCTTATCCATATCTGTTGCCATATAAGCAGACAGATAGCCTCTTTCGAACTGCATACCTTCTACCAGAGCCAGTTCTGTTTTCATTGTTTTAGATTCTTCGATAGTGATAACGCCATCGTTTGTTACTTTATCCATAGCTTCCGCGATCATTGCGCCTACTTCTTCATCGCCTGCAGAAATCGCTGCAACGTTTGCGATATGTTTGCTTGTAGTCACAGCCTGGCTCATTGCCTTGATTTCCGCAACGGCCGCTTCTGTTGCTTTCTGCATACCTCTGCGCAGAATGATAGGGTTTGCGCCTGCAGCGATATTTTTCAGGCCTTCCTGGATCATTGCCTGTGCCAGAACTGTTGCTGTTGTTGTACCGTCGCCTGCAACATCATTTGTCTGTGTCGCAACTTCCTTCACCAGCTGTGCGCCCATGTTTTCATAGGGATCTTCCAGTTCGATGTCTCTTGCGATCGTTACACCGTCATTTGTGATGAGGGGTGCTGTGAATTTTCTGTCCAGAACAACATTTCTGCCTTTGGGACCCAGTGTTACCTTTACTGTATTTGCCAGTTTATCCACGCCAGCTGCCATGGCATTTCTGGCATCTGTGCTGTATTTGATTTCCTTTGCCATTTCGATTACCTCCAAATATTTGAATTGATGAAATCCTGATCTCAAATAAGGTCTCAGCCTTCGATGATTGCAAAGATTTCATCCTGTCTCATGATGATATATGTTTCGCCATCGAATTTTGCTTCCATATAACCATATGCAGGGATCAGCACACGGTCACCCTCTTTTACCACCATTTCAATTTTTGCATCACCAACAGCAATGCCGGGGCCAACAGCCACAACGATGGCTTCCTGGGGTTTTTCCTTGGACTGGCTTGTCAGCAGCAGACCGGACTTTGTTGTTTCCATGGCTTCCGCCTGTTTCAGTACAACTTTATCTCCTAATGGTTTTAATTTCATGATGAAAATGCCTCCTTAATTTCGATTTTTACCAAATTAGCACTCAAACCCAACGAGTGCTAAACACAGTACCTATATTATCACCATAATCATCCATATTCAAGCAGATTTTGAAAAATTCACACTTTGTTCAAAGAAAAAAGCCCTTTTGCAGGGCTTTTCATCCTTTTATTTATTTGCATCAATATATGCAGCAGCGCTCAAAGCTGCCACCAGACCTTCCCCTACCGCCTTAGCGATCTGGAAAGGTGCCCCGGTGCAGTCGCCTGCCGCAAACACACCTGGCAGATTTGTTGCCATGCTTCTGTCTACAATAATATTTTTGCCGTCTGTTGCCAAGCCGAATACAAGACTTTCAGGTGGTGTAGAATTTTTTGCAAAGAAAATGCCGTCACATTCCACCATTTCGTCATCCACCTGGATGCCTGTCACACGAATGCCTTCGCCTAAAACCGACTTCGGTTTGCCATTCAGCACAGTTACGTTCTCTTTCAGATTCAGTACAGGCTGATACAAAGGCACATAAGTCACCTTTTCGCAGACATCTGCAAGAAAATTGGCCTCTGCTTCGCCCTCTTCGTGTTCCCCTACAACAACGACTTTTTTATTTCTGTAAAGCATGCCATCGCAGGTTGCACAATAGCTGACGCCTTTACCCAGATATTCCATTTCCCCTTCAATACCACGGCTTTTGTTCAGTCCAATAGCCAGAATCAAGGTTTTTGCTTCAAAAAACTCATTATCCGCATTGATCATGAATCGATCACCCATGGGCATGATCTGAGAAATACGGCTCTCCTTAAATTCCACACCGCGTTTCACAGCATGGGCATAAAACTGATTCAGCATCTCTTCTCCGCTCAGATCAGGCATACCAAGATAGTTATCCACTTTTTCCGCTGCAAACAATAGAGAACTGTCCAGACTTCTGCCAAATACACAAACAGACTTATTTCTCTGGCGGGCATTTACTGCTGCGGAAAGAGCCGCTGGGCCGCTGCCAATGATAGCAATATCAAACATAGGAATCTCTCCTTTCGAATTTCAAATAAAAAACCACGAGAAGTCTTATATAACCTCTCGTGGTTATTTTATCATATTATTTCAGCAAAAACTGTGATTCAACCACATTTCTGAAAATTATTTTTCAGCTGCTCTTGCTTCGATGATACGTTTCTGTACATCCATGGGAGCTTCTTCGTATCTTTCGAAACGATGTCTGTATTCACCACGGCTCTGTGTCATGGAACGCAGGTCTGTAGCGTATTTGTGCATTTCAGCTGTAGGAACTTCTGCAACGATGCATTTTTTCACGCCAACTGCATCCATGCTGAGGATACGGCCGCGACGTTTTGTGATGTCACCCATGATATCACCCATGTATTTATCGGGGATCAGAACTTCTACATGTTCGATGGGTTCCAGAATAACAGGTTTTGCCTGAGGGATACCTTCCTTGAAGGCAACGGATGTAGCCATCTTGAACGCCATTTCGGAAGAGTCAACGGGATGGTAGGAACCATCTGTCAGTGTTGCTTTCAGACCAACTACAGGGTAGCCAGCCAGTACACCGGCCTGTACGCATTCCTGCAGACCTTTTTCAACTGCGGGGAAGTACTGTTTGGGAACGGAGCCACCGAAGATCTTTTCTTCGAATACATACTGTGTTGTTGTATCGTAGCTGGGTTCGAATTCCATAACAACGTCACCGAACTGACCATGACCGCCGGACTGTTTTTTGTATCTGCCGCGAACGGATGCTTTACCCTTAACTGTTTCTCTATAAGGGATGATGGGATCCAGCAGATCAACTTCGATTTTGTATTTATTTTTCAGTTTCTGAACCATAACATCCAGCTGCTGTTCACCTACGCCGTAAACCAGTGTCTGTTTTGTTTCAGGGTTAACTTCCATTTTGATTGTAGGATCTTCTTCTCTGATCTTGGACAGAGCTGCGGACAGTTTGTCTTCATCGCCTTTGCCTTTAGGCTGGATAGCCATGCACAGAACGGAACCGGGCAGTGCGATCTTAGGGATGATGATGTTCGCATCTTTCAGGGACAGTGTATCCTGAGTTGCTGTATTGGACAGTTTTGCCAGAGCACCGATATCACCGGAATGCAGTTCATCAACTTCGATCTGTTCTTTACCTCTGATTACATACAGGTGAGATACTTTTTCTACTGTATCTTTTTCTTCGTTATAGATGCTCATTGTTGTATCCAGTTTACCTGTCATAACACGGAACAGGTTCAGGCGGCCAATATAAGGGTCAGCGATTGTTTTGAATACATAAGCAGAGAATCTTTCGTCATCGGAGGAGCAGTATACAACGTCTTTACCGTCGTGGAAAGCGTGGAAGTTTGCTTTTGCTTCGATGCTGGGAGGTGTGAAACGAACGATTGTGTTCATCATCAGTTTTACGCCATAGCCCAGTGTTGCGGAACCGCACAGAACAGGAGCAACGCTCATGCTTGTGATACCAGCCTGCAGACCATCATAGATTTCTTCTTCTGTCAGTTCTTCATCATTGAAGAATTTTTCCATCAGTTCTTCGCTGGATTCTGCAGCTACTTCGATTACCATGGCACGCAGTTTTTCAACCTGGTCAACTTTATCTTCGGGCATTGGACATTTCTGCAGTTTGCCGTCTACTTTCTTTCTTGCGTCTCTCTTGATTACGTTGATGAAACCAACGAATTTACCGTCTTCATCATTGAAGGGGATCTGAACGGGAGCAACTGCTTTACCGAATTCTTTACGCAGTTCAGCCAGTGTTCTTTCGAAGTCAGCGTTTTCATCATCCATCTGGTTAACGAAGAACATACGAGGCAGGTGCATTTCTTCACAGTATTCCCATGCTTTTTCTGTACCTACTTCAACGCCGGATTTTGCAGATACCATGATCATACCTGTATCAGCTACGTTCATAGCCAGTTTTACTTCAGCTGCAAAGTCAAAGTAACCGGGTGTATCCAGGAAGTTGATTTTTGTATCCTGCCATTCAACAGGGATCACGGATGTATTGATAGAAACCTTACGGCGGATTTCTTCTGCTTCATAGTCAGACACTGTGTTACCGTCTTCAACTTTACCAAAGCGTTTTGTTGCACCGGAATAGTACAGCGCTGCTTCAGCGTATGTTGTTTTACCGGAACCACTGTGGCCCAGAAGTACTACGTTTCTTACTCTGTTGGATGCATAATTTTTCATAGATTATTTCCCTCCCATAGGTTATTTATTAACGGACAAGCCGTTTAGGGTCTTTTATATGTATACAATGTACAAATTTTGCACAATCCACATACTGTTTTTATTCGACCAATGATTGAAATTTCCTGCAAAAACCTGCAAAAAAACTCAGTCCTAGTAATTATAACAGAGAAAATAAAATTATTCAATCAATTTTTGTGAATTTTGAAACAAACCATTTTTGTTTTTTTCATCCCATGAAAAAAAGCGGCTGTCAGCCGCCTTTATTCCTTACGAAGCTGCAGGGTCAACAAAAGGTATCCCAAAATAATCTGCCAGTGAACGGCTCAATGCCCGTGCGATAGGCTGAATATTATTTTTGATCCAGTTGGCATCCTCAAGATTATCATGGTAGGCAACTTCCACCAGTACAGAGGGCGCATCCGTCCTCCTCAGTTCCCGCAGCGTTACCGTAGACATGGTCTGCACCTTTTCTTCTTCGGGATAAATGTCTTCAAATTCATCTTCCATAATATCTGCCATTTCTTCCCCCGCCTCGCTGCCGCTGAAATAATAAATAACCGGCCCCTGCCGCTGTCCTGCAATACTTTCCGGAGATGCATTAGAATGAATGGCAAGATGAAAATCTACGTTGCTGTTGTTGGACTGGGCAATGGCTTCCCCCAGACTCATTTCCGGGCTGTTTCGTACGATCTCGATTCCACTGGCTTCCAGATATGGCTCCATAGCGTCAGCGATCTGATTCATCACTTCTTCTTCACTGCCACCGTTGATAAAAGGGTTGAATTCCTGTAAGGACGGACTTAAATATACTCTGGGCATAAAAAAACTCCTTTTCCACTAAGATATGAAAAAGGAGTCTGTTCGTGCTTATTTCATCAGAGATTTTTTATACATATGATAAATATCCTCTCTGGTCAGAGGATAAGGGAATGTGGCGATCTTGCCGGGCTGTTCCATAAAGCGGTCTGTGTAGTAGTTGAGGTCGTCCTCTGTATATACTGCTTCATGATCCAGCACATCATCCAGAAAAGCTCCCAATTCTGCTGTATCTGCAAAACCAAGGCATTTCAGAAGGTTTGCTACATGCTCATCACCCGCAGGGAACTGTTCCACATAAGCCTGTGTCAGAACACCATTTGCCATGCCATGAGCCAGACCTTTTTCATAAGTCAGGAAATAACCCATGCCATGAGGCAAGGAAGTCATGGTCTGCGCGATCGCCGCACCGCCCAATGCAGACATCAGCATCAGTTTGTCACGGATATCAGCGGGATATTCTCTTGCTCTCAACGCAGGGATACAGTCTTTGAAAATGGACAGGCCCATCTCCACGATCTTTCTGCTGACATAGTTTGCCTTCACGGAAAGATAGCTTTCGATCAGGTGCGTCAAAGCATCAACCGCAGTATTATTTGTTGTCTTCGCGGGCAAAGTATCCATATATTTCGGATCCAAATAAGATACCTCTGCAAAAATATGTGCTGCGATACTGGATTTCGTTTTCTTCGCATGGAGTGTCAGGATGGCATACTGGGTCACCTCGGAGCCGGTACCTGCCGTAGTAGGTACACAAACGATGGGCAGTGCCTTTGCATCCGCATCCCACAAGGCATCCGTACCTTTTTCCGGTGCCGCTGCCATAACAGCAATGGCTTTGGAAGCATCCATAGGGGAGCCGCCACCGATACCGATGAAGAATTCCACTCCTTCCTCAATGGCAATCTTTGCCGCTCTTTCTACGGTTTCTACATCAGGGTTTTCGCCGATCTCATCAAACAGTACCCATTTGATATCCAAAGCATCCAGTGCATCGGTGATATCCTTCTGGGCGCCATTTTTCTTAGCAGATGTTCTTCCTGTTACGACCATGGCTTTTTTTCCCAGCTTCGCCATAGCATTTTTATGTTCACTCACGCAGCCCCTGCCAAAATAGCAGTCTGCGGGCATAAAATAACGGAAATTGTTCATTTCAAATCAACTCCTTCCTAATATAATAAGAAAAATCAGCAAAGGAAGTCATACCAGTCCCATTCTACCGCCATAATGGCTTCAATGGTTTCTTCCGCAGGTTCTTCCAGCAGCTCGAATTCGATCTCGAATTCATGGTAACG
Organism: Anaerotignum sp.; assembly: GCA_017442465.1. Lineage (GTDB taxonomy): Bacteria > Bacillota > Clostridia > Lachnospirales > Anaerotignaceae > Anaerotignum_A. Next base: position 6,785 of record JAFRZQ010000041.1, read on the forward strand.
TTCCCCTTCAATGGTCGCTACACCGCTGATGATATAATTTTTTCCTTCGCCTGTAATATATTCCCCTTCCATCATGAGGTCATCTTCCTCCAGATAGAATTTATTCAGTTCATTTTTGATCTGTTCATCTGTAAATATCAGCTTCATTTCGGATTCCTCCTTTATTTCATATCACCTTTAGGTTGATTTTAACATCTTCCTTTTCAACGTACAAGGTTTTATACAAATAAGTTTTTCTTCCTTGCCAGCATATTCCATGGTATACTGTATAGGTAGAAAAAATAAAACAGTATTCCTAAAAGGAGTTTTTATATGAACTATATCGTACTGGATCTGGAATTCAACCAGTCCTTTCCCTTCAAAAGCGGTAAAAAAGTAGAGCCTAATCCCGAATGTCCCTTTGAGATCATTCAGATCGGTGCTGTGAAATTAAATGAACGTTTTGAACAGCTGGATACATTTGACGCTATGATCCGACCTCAGATCTATCCCCGTCTGCATCCTTTTGTTGAAAAAATCACCGGCATCCGTGCAGAAATGCTGGCAGACAAGTCCAGTTTCAAAGAAGCCTATGAAGGCTTCCTGAAATTTATTGGAAACGAACCTGCGATCCTCTGCACATGGGGTGGAGATGATGTAAAATCCCTTTTCCGCAATATTTTATTCTATGATCTGGATGCAGATGCACTGACCAATCAATTTCTCAATGTGCAGCCTTTTGCGGCGCAGCATCTGAATCATGAAGCCGGAAAAGCGATCGGCCTGAAAAACGCCGTAGAAGCACTGGGGATCCCGGAAGAAGAGACATTTCATAATGCACTGAATGATGCAGTTTATACTGCAAAAATCTTCGCCATCACCCATCCCGCAGAAATCAAAGCAGAAACATTCAATCCCCTGACTATGCTGGCAAAAAAACCTAAAAAACTTCGCACAAACATAAAAAGCCTTTTCATGTATGTGGAAGAACGACTGGAAAGAGAACTGACAGAAGATGAAAAATCCCTGGTCAAAATGGCATATATGCTGGGCAGAAATCACACCTTTGATGCCACTCCTCCCATTAGAAAAAAACCTGAAAAATAATCAAAAAGGACGTCAAATCCAATGACGTCCTTTTTCATATCATACATTCTTATCGCCAATTTTTATCTCCAGTTCGATCCCTGTGTTCCCATTACGGATCACATACATGTCTACAACACTTCCGACTTCAGTCTGTCCAACCTGTTCTACCAGTGCATCCATATCCATGATAGTCTGACCATTAAACTGGGTGATAACATCACCGATCTGCAGGCCTGCATCTTCCGCAGGGCTTCCCTCTACGATCTCAAGCACCAATGCACCTACAGGCAGTTTATACATAGGAGCAGTTTCTTCTGTAATATTTGTCCCGGAAATACCAATATAAGGCTTTGGCTGTGTGCCTGTTTTCAGCAGTTCTTCTACGATAGGCGTAATATAATTGCTGGGGATCGCATAGCCCATACCTTCTACCATCGAAGAATTATATTTTGCTGTATTGATGCCGATCACCTCGCCGCTGGCATTCACCAGTGCACCGCCGCTGTTGCCGCTGTTGATGGCTGCACTCGTTTGTAGGACACCAAGTTCATTCCCATCCACATGAATGGTCTGTTCTTTCATACTGATGATACCATCTGTTGCAGAAAGCCCCATCCCCATGGCATTGCCGATAGCAATGACCTCACTGCCTACTTCCAGTGCATCAGAATCACCGAATACCGCTGTGGTCACCTGTTCGATGCCAGCATCATTCAGATCTTTCCAGGCAACAGTCAAAACAGCCAGATCGGATTCACTTCTGGTACCGATCACTTTTGCCGGAACGCTAATGTCGTCTTCAAACGTTACATAAATCGTTTTTGCACCTTCTACCACATGATTATTGGTAGCAATGGCTACGCGACTGTCATCGGAATAGAAAATCACGCCACTGCCAGCACCCTCAGATTCATAGGGAATACTGAATGCACCCCAGTAATTTGTCACACCGGAAATCTTGGTGGAAACACTGACCACCGAAGGTTTTACTGCTTTGACGATATCTGTTGCGGAATAGATTTCACCACTGGAGGCTTTCTGTACTCCTGAGGGTGTACCACTGACCGCATTTCTTTCCGTCATCAGGTTATCAACCAGGCCATAACCAGCCCCAATGCTTCCGCCTCCGGCGATCCCGATCACCAGACAGCCCACAATGAACCTTGCCCATCCTTTTTTCTTTTTGACAGGTTTTTTCACCTGTTCTTCATAATGATATTCTCTTACAGATGGCTGTGGAACAGGCTCTTTTTCTGTGTCCTCTTCCGGCGCAGCTTCTGCATTTTCAGTCATAGGTTCTTCAGCATCCGTTTCCGGCTGCATTGCAGCACTTTCTTCTATTGTTTCATTTTTTATATCCTCTGCTGTGCTTTCAATCTGTTCTTTTATTTCATTATTTTCATCTGTAGTTCTCTTTCTGGGAGTTACATCTTCAAAATCTAACATATTTATCACCCCAATATGTGTAATTTATTAAGCTTGCTGTCTTTCTTCTCATGCTGTTATTTTACTATAGCAATTTGAACAAAATATGAACATATGATAAATTATTTATTATATTATACCACACCATTCAACCAAAAAAATCCTTGCATTACTGTTTGTTTTATGATAGTATATTCAAGCAGTAAATATGCGCTTGTGGCGGAACTGGCAGACGCATCAGACTCAAAATCTGACGCTGGTGACAGCGTGTGGGTTCGAGTCCCACCAGGCGCACTGCGAAACCCTTGATTTTTCAAGGGTTTTTTATTTTTCTCCACTAAAAAAGAGCCCTGCGGGCTCTTTCTTTTACATTTTATTAGGTTCGGGATATTCCACACCAAAAGTGTCTACCGTTACTTTCACCATGATCTGATCTTCCAGTGGTCTGTCCTGTCTGTTTGTTTTTGTGGCAGCAATTGCATTTACAACTTCCATACCTTCCACCACTTTACCAAATGCAGCATACTGGCCATCCAGATGGGGGCTTGTTTCATGCATGATAAAGAACTGAGAACCTGCACTGTGAGGATGCATAGAGCGTGCCATGGACAATACGCCAGGTGTATGTTTCAGGTCGTTTTTGAAACCTGCCCAGCTGAATTCGCCGGCAATATGATAGCCGGGGCCACCCATGCCTGTGCCTTCAGGGCAACCGCCCTGGATCATAAAACCTCTGATAACTCTATGGAAGATTTTACCGTCGTAAAAACCTTTTTTCACCAGAGAAATGAAGTTGTTTACTGTATTAGGGGCGATCTCGGGATACAGTTCGGCCTTGATGATGCCGCCGTTATTCAGTTCAAATGTTACGATAGGATTCATAAGGAATCCTCCTTTCTTTCATTAATATCGGTGCTTTATTTTAACATATAATCATTTTTCCGTACAGCCTTTATTTCGCTGACAAGGTTACTTCGATCAATTCGGGGCGATTAAAGATACGGAAAGGGAAACTGCTGTTGCCCAGCCCGCGGCTTACCACCATCACAGTCCCGTCTTTTTCATGCATACCTTCTGTGTATTTCGGAAAAAAGCCCTGATGGGGTGCAAAAATACCCTGACGCAGGAAAGGAATGATGATCTGTCCGCCATGGGCATGACCTGTAAACACCAGGTCGATATTTTCTTCCACATAGGTATCAAACAATTCCGGTCTGTGGGAAAGCAGGATATTGAAATGCTCTTCCTGACCTGCCATCAGTGTATGGAGCATCTCACAATAATAAGGGTTTACACTTTTATCCGCCAGACCAATCAGCGTTATCGTATCACCATCTTTTTCAATGATGGATTTGCCATTATCCAATACAGTAACTCCCGCATCGATCAGTTTATCCAGCAAAACGTCCCATTCGCCGCTCTGATGCTCATGATTTCCGCTGACAAAATATACAGGTGCAATTCCCATGATTTCCTGGATCAGTTCCATAGCACTGTCCACATTTGTTCTGCCTTCATGTCTGTCCAGAAGATCCCCTGTGATAACGATCATATCCGGAGCAGATTCTTTCATTATTTTCAGGAGAGGTTTCTGTTTTTTTCCAAAAACCTTATTCTGCAGATCGGAGACCTGCAAAATTTTATAACCCTGAAATGCTTTTGGAATATCCCCTTCATAATTCATTCTTGTCAGCATAAGGCCGTTATCCTGCCAATACAGAAATGCACTTAACAGGAGCCCGCCCAAAATGCATCCCATTGTTTTTTTATATTTCATGGCCGA
>JAFRZQ010000386.1 GCA_017442465.1 Anaerotignum sp.
AAGGGATCCCCGTTTTGGGCGAGAGCATGATTTTATCTAACCCTTCTGTAAAACGGTCTTTCGTTTCTTTTTTCTGTACAACCTTTTCACAGATTTCCTCTGCCCGCTCCAGAAATGCAAGGGAACGCTCCTCCCGAAACTTCTCAGAATGATATCCCTCTTCCGTATCCGGCGTAAAAGACCAGTCTATTCCTCGGGGGACTATACGCCGATGGCCCTCCGCAATGCCCAGCAAAAGCCGTTTCAGTTCCGTCAGCCCAACGCCCGATCTTGCCGCCATGGGAATAACAGGTACACCCGTTATCTTCTGCAGCTGTTCATGATCGATGGCGATCCCCTTCCTCTTTGCCTCATCCATCAGGTTCAGGCAAAACACCACATCTTTCGTCAGCTCCATAATCTGCAGACCCAAAGGAAGATTGCGTTCCAGGCTGGTCGCATCCAATACCACCACTGTAATATCCGGGGCCTCATAGCAGATAAACTCCTTCGCAGCCCTTTCCTCTGCTGATTCTGAAAAAAGAGAATAGATCCCCGGCAGGTCGTACAACTCTGCCTGCCATTCATGCAGGGAAAAATACCCTACAGCATTTCCTACCGTTTTCCCCGACCAATTGCCTGTATGCTGCTTCAGGCCTGTCAGAGCATTAAAAACCGTACTTTTCCCTGTATTCGGATTCCCAGCCAAGGCGATCCGCAGCCGTTTTTCATCCATTCTCCAACCCCTCCTCCACAGAAATCTGTTCTGCATCTCTGTTTCTGAGAGCAATCAGCGTATCTTTTACCCGATACACCCGCGTACCGCCGCAGCAGCATTCATACAGCGGCAGGACCCGGCTGCCCCGGAAAAATCCCAGATCAAACAAACGCAGTTTCCCCTCTCCCGCCACATCCATGACAAAACAGCTTTGCTTCACGGGGATATCCGTGATCTTTTTTTTCATGTTTATTTCCCCTTTTCAGCCTGTTATGTTCAATATATCCGAAGGAGAATCCATCTGTGCTTGGACAAAAAAATAGTCCCGAACCAAATGGTTCAGGACCAAAAAACTCCAATTACATTCTTTCTTTGAATACGTCAACTTTATCCAGTCTTTCCCAAGGCAGGTCCAGGTCTGTTCTGCCGAAGTGACCGTAAGCTGCAACCTGTTTGTAGATGGGTCTCAGCAGGTCGAAGTTTTTGATGATCGCTGCGGGACGCAGGTCGAAGTTTGCATTTACGATTTCTGTGATTTCGTCATCAGAGATCTTACCTGTGCCGAATGTGTTCACCAGTACGGAAACGGGTTTTGCAACACCAATGGCATAAGCAACCTGTACTTCGCATTTTGTCGCGATACCGGAACCTACGATGTTTTTCGCAACGTGTCTTGCTGCGTAGCAAGCGGAACGGTCTACTTTTGTGGGGTCTTTACCGGAGAAAGCACCGCCGCCGTGAGCTGCGTAACCACCGTATGTATCAACGATGATCTTTCTGCCTGTCAGACCGGAGTCACCCATAGGGCCGCCGATTACGAATCTGCCTGTAGGGTTGATGTAGTATTTTGTGTTTTCATCCAGCAGTTCTGCGGGGATCACTTTTTTCACTACGTTTTCGATGATATCTTTTTCGATCTGGCCGTGTTCTACATCGGGATCGTGCTGAGAGGATACAACAACTGTATCTACTCTTACGGGCTTATCATCTAC
>JAFRZQ010000387.1 GCA_017442465.1 Anaerotignum sp.
ATACCTTTGCATATCCTTCGATGGTAATATCTTCCCATACCCAAATACCACAACCTACACCAGAGCTAACTGCATACAATTCACCTGCATTTTCAACAGAAGTAGTTTCATTATCTGTTGTAATTACAAGAGATGCACCTTCAGAATTATTAGCAATATTGCCATTACCCATAATTGCACTACCATTGGTCTTTACAATTGTATTCTTTGTTCCTTTTGCAAGAACAATCTTTAAGTCTGCATTACTCGTCCAAGAAATAGAACCATCGTTTACATGCAGACCCTTCAATGTCAGCGTGCCAGTAGATGCATCAAAAACTGCATCCGCACCTTCTGGATCATCATTAGCAGTCCCTTCTGGATTGCTGCTTGTACCATTGTGGTAATAAGGTTTGCTGCTGGTTAATTCTTGTCCAGAAATTGTAACGCTGGACGCATTTGCCGCAAACGCCATCGTCGGCGCCAAACTGAGCACCATGCAGAGCGCCATCAATACGCTCAAAATTCGTTTTTTCATAAATCTTCCTCCTTAGGGTTTCGCTTTCGTCTGCATCCCCTTCTCCTGCTTCAGAAGCGATTGCAGCCTTTTTTTAAGAATTTAGGCCTTTTCCCGCCATTCCGTTCCGGCTTTTTTCGCCTTCCCTCTTGCGGGATTTTCCCTATTCTGATACATTGTAAGCATACACCGTCCCCTAAGGGACGAGTCAAGGATAAACATACGCAGAATTTTGCAGAAACAGGTGATTGAAAATGAAAAAACACGGCGAAGAATTATTCCAGATCGGCGAAGTGTCAAAAATACTGGGCGTTACCCGCAAGGCCATCCTCGTTTATGAAGAAATGGGCCTTCTGACCCCCGCCGTCAAGGACGAGGGCAGCGGTTACCGCTATTATTCCGCAGACAACATGACGCAGATCCGCTCCATCCGCTCTCTGCAGATGCTGGGCCTCTCCCTGAAGGAGATCGCGGCCTATTATTATGACACGGAAAATATCGATACCTATCTGCAGAATCTGATGGAACTGCGGGCTGCTCTGGACAGAAATATCCAGATGCTGCAGGTACGCTCCGCCAAACGGGGCGACCTGACCGTCCACAGAACCAGTCTGCCCCAGCAGGTCTGCTACTGCCGGCGGTATCCCTGCAAGGATACCCTGGAGGCCGCAAACAAACTGCGGGATACCTATATTGCCGCCGCCCGCACGGGGAAAATGTCCATGCTCTCCCGCATGTTCACCATGCGCATGACCCAGCAGCCGGATGTGCTGGATCTGATGTGCTGCATCCCTGTGGACAGCAGCTTTGACGGCCCGGAACGCATGGAGTTTGCAGAAACCCCCGCCCTGTGCATCTATTACCGCGGCCCCTATGAAGGAACATCAACCGCCATTCAGGCACTGGCACAATATATAAAGGAAAACAACATCGAAACCACCGGCCCCTTCCGTTCCATTTATCTGGAAGGACCTCCTAGCCGCGGCGAAAACAGCGGAGATTATATCACAGAGATCGCTGTGCCCATCAAGGCGTGACCGCAGGAAAAGGTCTGCTCCCGGAGCAGTTTTTTCCGATATGAAAATCAGCTGAACTTATCTGAATGATAAAAAAATTTATCTCTTTTGGAAAATCTGCTACCATAAGTGGAAATTTCCCGCATATTTTCTATGTCGGTTTTCTGCGTTTTTTATTGTATTCGATCTTTTTTTCGTATAAAATAAAAAAAGCGGAGGTTTTTCTCCGCTTATATGCTTTTTGAAAATTGATAACCATAAGATACATGATAGGAGGAACATCATGGGCGGTTTTTTTGGCGTAACAAGTAAGCACGACTGCGTTCTGGATATTTTCTTTGGCGTAGACTACCATTCCCATCTGGGTACAAAAAGAGGCGGTATGGCACTGCACAGCAAGGAAAAAGGATTCCAGCGCGAGATCCATAACATTGAAAACACACCCTTCCGTACAAAATTTGAAGATGACCTGATCGAATTTGAAGGCTGTGTTTCCGGTATCGGCTGCATTTCCGACAACGATCCCCAGCCCCTGCTGGTTCGCTCCCATCTGGGCACATATGCCATCACCACCATTGGTGCTATCATCAACGCAGAAGAACTGCTGCAGGCGGAATTTGACAAGGGCCATCAGTTCATGAGCCGTTCCACAGGCAAGGTAAACGAAACCGAACTGGTTGCCTGCCTGATCAATCAGAAAGAAAGCCTGGTAGAAGGCATCAAATATGCACAGGAAGCCATTCAGGGCTCTGTAACACTGTTGATTTTAACAGAAGATGACGCCATCATCGCAGCCAGAGACAGACTGGGCAGACTGCCCGTGCTGATCGGCAAGGACGAAGTGGGCTATGCCGTTTCCTTTGAATCCTTTGCTTACACAAAACTGGGTTACGAAAACGAATACGAACTGGGCCCCGGCGAAATCGTGAAACTGACACCCGAAGGCTACGAAGTGCTGCAGCCCGCTGGCGAAGAAATGAAAGTATGTGCTTTCCTCTGGAGCTACTATGGCTACCCCAACTCCAACTATGAAGGCATCAACGTAGAAGTGATGCGTTACAGAAACGGTGCTATCATGGCCCGCGACGAAGCAGCAAACGGTACACTGCCTGATGTTGACTATGTGGCAGGCATCCCCGATTCCGGTGTGCCCCATGCCATGGGCTATGCTCACGAATGCGGCATTGAATATGCGCGTCCCTTCGTAAAATATACACCTACATGGCCTCGTTCCTTCACTCCCGCAAACCAGAAGATCAGAAACCGTGTAGCAAAAATGAAACAGATCCCCGTACCCGAACTGATTGCAGGAAAAAAACTGCTGTTCGTGGATGACTCCATCGTTCGCGGCACACAGCTGGGTGAAACGGTTGATTTCCTGTACAGCGCCCATGCAAAGGAAGTACACATGCGTTCCGCATGTCCTCCCATCATGTATAGCTGCAAATTCCTGAACTTCACAAGTAAAGGTAACGAAGACGACCTGCTGGCACGTCGTATCATCCATGAACTGGAAGGCCTGCAGGGTGATAAATATATCAACGAATACGCTGACGCCTCTACAGAAAGAGGTCAGTGCATGCTGAAACGCATCTGTGAAAAACTGGGCTTCGCTTCCCTGGGCTATCAGTCTCTGGAAGGCCTGCTGGAAGCCATCGGCCTGCCTAAGGAAAAAGTATGTACATACTGCTGGAGCGGCAAAGAAGACTAATAACGCATTCGCGTAAAAAAGATTTGACCCAATAGGGTCAAATCTTTTTTGTAATATAACGAGGTTACAACAATGTTTGATATGATCATTTCCTTTGAAAGTTTCATATTCCTGATGATCGCCAGTTTTCTGGCAGGTTTTCTGGATTCCATCGCCGGCGGCGGCGGGCTCATCACACTGCCGGCCTATATGCTGAGCGGCCTGCCCATGCATATGGTCTATGCCTGCAATAAATTTGCGGCGGCCTGCGGCACCACCATCGCCACCCTCCGCTACTACCGCAATAAAATGGTAGATATCCCCATCGGGCTGATGGCTGCAGCGGGAGCATTTCTCTGTTCCGCCATTGCATCCCGCATCGTGCTGTATCTGGATGACCATACCCTGAAAACCATGATGCTGATCGTTCTGCCCATCGTAGCAGTAGTTACACTGGTGAATAAAAACATGGGCAATGAAGACCTGTCCCATCAGTTCAGCCAGAAGAAGAAATATCTTTTCTCCTTCCTGATTGGCTGTTTCGTCGGGTTTTACGACGGGCTGGTAGGCCCCGGCACAGGCACCTTCGCCCTGATCGGCTTCTGTCTGGTGCTGAAATACGATATGCGCACCGCAACAGGCAACGCCAAGTTCCTGAACCTGGCGTCTAACTACGCATCCCTTGTAGTATTCCTGCTGGCTGGCACCGTATACTGGATCGTGGCTGTTCCTGCGGCTGTGTTCAATATCATGGGTAACTATATCGGCGCAGGGGTCGCTATCAAGAAAGGGGCGGCAGTCATCAAAAAAATGCTGATGGTAGTCATCGTACTGCTGTTCTTCAAGGTTTTAAGTGAATTTATCATGTAGCCTTGAGGGTTTCACCCTCAAACTCCCACCAAGAGGATTGGTCAAAGCATCTTCCTTCGGAAGACGGCTACGCCGCCGCCTTAATCTTGGCGGTGCTCATATCCCCTTGGAACCTGATTTGCAGAAACTACGTTTCTGCGAAAAAAAAATATGACTTTACAAAGAAAAAGGTATCGGATTTTTCCGATACCTTTTGTATTTATTTCAAATCTTTTTTATTCAGAACGGAGAGGTAGAAGCCTGTGCAGCAGCCCAATACTGCCGCGCGGCAGGTAAAAAACTCCCATTGTCCATCTGTCCATTCCGCAACGCCCTCTTCCAGATATGCATTCAAAGGCGCACAGCTTTCATCTATGCTGCGCATAGGAAACAGGTGGATGAAGTCCAAGAGTCTGCCGTCGAATACGATTTTTTC
>JAFRZQ010000042.1 GCA_017442465.1 Anaerotignum sp.
ATCTGGGAAAAACAGGGCGAAAGCTGTGCATTCCTGCTGGAACTGACAAAATACTTACTTACCAGAACATTCTGATAAAAGTCTAAAATAGAAGCAGAAAGAAGGCGATCTTATGAGTAACTTCGGAGCGATTCTGCAAAATACACCCCTTTGGGCTGCGGTCATTGGCTGGGCAGCGGCACAGGGGATCAAAATTATTCTGACACTGATCACGGAGAAGCGGTTTGATGCATCCCGCATTATGGGGACAGGCGGTATGCCCAGCTCCCATTCCTCCTTTACCATGGCATTATCCTTCAGCATCGCAAAATACCATGGGTTTGATTCTCCGATGTTTGCCATTGCTATGATTTTCTCCTTCGTCACCATGTATGACGCACAGGGCATCAGACGCGCAGCGGGCAGACATGCAGAAATTCTAAATGACCTGATTCTGGAACATAAAATGCCGAATGTAGGCGAACTGAAAGAACTTCTGGGGCATACACCACTGGAAGTTGCTGCAGGGGCGCTGCTGGGCATTTGCATCGGGCTGTGGTTATGACGCCTGAAATTTGTAACACAAGAGAGTTGGTGAAAACGTGGGCAGTATTTTGAATCAGATACATTCCACTGAAGATATCAAAAAACTGAATGAAAGCGAGCTGAAGCTGCTCTGCAAGGAACTCAGAAAGTTCCTTCTGCAGAAGGTTTCCAAGACCGGCGGCCATCTGGCGTCCAATCTGGGTGTGGTGGAACTGACGGTAGCTCTGGAATATTGTTTTGATTTACCGAAAGATAAAATCGTATGGGACGTAGGTCATCAGGCGTACATCCATAAGATTCTGACGGGCAGAAAAGACCAGTTTGACACTTTGCGTCAGCTGGATGGTCTCAGCGGTTTCCCGAAGCCCCATGAAAGCGACTGTGATGCTTTTGCGGCAGGACACAGCTCCACATCCATTTCTGCGGCACTGGGTCTGGCAAAGGCAAGAGACCTGATGGGCGGCAAGGAGCATGTGATTGCAGTCATTGGTGATGGCTCTATGACAGGTGGTCTGGCGTATGAGGCCATGAACAATGCCGGCAGAGACCATACAAGGCTGATCGTTATTCTGAATGATAATCAGATGTCCATCGATACCAATGTAGGGGCCATGAGTAAGCATCTGAATAACCTCCGTACCAGCCAGCAATATCGCGGCTGGAAGGAAGCGGTAAAGCAGTTCAGGGATCATGTGCCTGTCATTGGGGAAGGTACCTATCAGGCATTGAAGCATGTGCGAGATAAATCAAAAATGCTCTTGACCGGCGGTGCATTGTTTGAACAGATGGGCTTCAAATACATTGGCCCTGTGGATGGACATGACCTGCCGGAAATGATCGAACTGCTGCAGGGCGTAAAGGAAATGAACCGTCCTGTCCTCATTCATGTGAAGACGATTAAAGGCAAAGGCTATCCTCATGCGGAGGAAAGACCATGGGATTATCATGGTGTTTCGGCCTTCGATCTGAAAACGGGCAAAGCCCTTTCCAAAGGCGGCAAAAGCTGGTCTGCGGTTTTCGGGGATAAAATGGTGGGAATCGGGAAAAAGAATCCAAAGGTGGCTGGTATCACAGCAGCTATGTGCAGCGGCACAGGCTTTGAGAAATTCCAGCAGGCCTTCCCGAAACGTTTCTTTGACGTTGCCATTGCGGAACAGCACGGCACCACTTTTGCTGCAGGCTTGGCGCAAGGCGGCATCACCCCTGTATTTGCGGTGTATTCCTCCTTCCTGCAGAGGGCCTATGATCAGCTGGTGCATGATGTCTGTATGGAAAATCTCCATGTGGTATTTGCCATTGACAGAGCGGGGATTGTTGGTTCTGACGGGGAAACCCATCAGGGCGTATTCGACCTGTCCTTCCTGAGTCATATCCCCAACATGACTGTCCTGTCTCCCAAGAATGACTGGGAACTGGGCGAAATGCTGGATTTTGCAGTGAATGAATGGAACGGGCCTGTGGCGGTGCGTTACCCCAGAGGGACGGCGGAAACTGCCTTTGCAGAATATAAAGAACCCATCGAATATGGCAAAGCGGAACTGATTCAGGATGGCGAAAAAGTTGCCATTCTGGTGGAAGGGCATATGCTGAAAGCGGCGGCGGAAGCGGCGGAACAGCTGAAGGCGGAAGGATATCAGCCCATGCTGGTGAATATGCGCTTCATCAAGCCTCTGGATGAGGAAATACTGCTGAAAGCAGCGGAAAATTGTGAGCTGATCATAACCATTGAGGATAATGTGAAAATGGGC
>JAFRZQ010000388.1 GCA_017442465.1 Anaerotignum sp.
CATATGGAACGGCATTGCTGCCAGATTGCCATCAAGAGATTCGCTGTGCGTCAGGCCATACAGCACTTCATCTTTTACGAGATAGCGGCCATAATTCATAAAGCTGCTCATTGCCATGGTTTCATCTGCATCAAAATCAGGCTTATAGGTCACCCAAGCGTTACTTGCCATGGAGTCAGGCATTTCTGCCTGATTCTTCAGCGTAAAGGCTGCTTCTTCGCCAAATTTCAGTTCCAGCACGCCATCCTTGCATACGCCTGTTACCTTTTCGCCCATCAGATCCAGTTCCAGCGCATCCTCCGCACCGGTGTAAGTACCTTTCAGAGGTTCGCCGAAATAGATCCCGTCGACGCCGCCTTCGCCATCAAACGCCAGTGCCATGATGCTTTCACATTCACCGAAAATGCCTTCCATGGTTTCCTTGTCAAATTCATTGCCTTCCATCACCATTTTTTCGACTACCCAATAGCCCGTTGCCAAAGCACTTTTCTGTTCTGCAGGCTCGCTGCCGCCGCAGCCTGTGAGCAGGGACATCGCCATCAGGATCGTCATAAAAACGCTCAGTATTCTCTTCATATAACCCCTCCTTTTTTCCATTCATTTCTGACGCCGATGCAGCCCACGAATGGCCATCACCAGCGCCATGATCAATACGATCAGTGTCATAAACGCAGCGATCAGAAAAAATATCGCTGAAAAAATCGGGATCCCGTGACCATTTGCCTCCGGATTGGAAAACAGCATCAGATCGATCCGGGAGCCGATATATACCAAAAATACATCTGCCGCCAATTGGCAGGGGATCAGCAGCAGCCAGAAAAGAGAAGACCATCTCTTATCTTTCATAGCTGATCATCCCCTTTTCATTCGTATTTTCAGATCATTTGCCGTTCACATATCTATACAGGAAAGATACGATCTGACCGCGGGTACATGTATCAGCAGGGCTGAATGTTGTTTTGCTTGTACCGCTGGTGATACCGTTTGCCACTGCCCAGTCTACAGCTTTTGCATAGTCTGCATTAGCGGAAACGTCTGTAAAATCAGATTTTGCTGCTGTGGGCTTGCCTTCCAGTTTCCACAGATAGCTTACTACGTCTGCACGGCTGCAGGGAGCGTTAGGGTCATGTTTCACATTGCCTACCAGACCTTTTTCCCATGCCCATACGAAAGGCGTATAGTAATATTTGCTTTCGTTTACATTAGGGTTGCTGTAAGGGCTTGCCATTTCTGTTGCAGGTTTGCCGACAGATCTCCACAGGAATGTCAGGATATGTGCCTGAGAACATGTCATGTTGGGGGAGAATTCTGTTGCACTTGTACCGCTTGTGATGCCGTTTTCTACTGCCCACTGTACGGGTGTTTCGTAATAAGCACCAGGTTTTACGTCTGTGAAGTTACTCTGTTTTTTGGGTGTTTCAGGAACAACGGGCACCTCAGGAACTTCGGGTACTTCGGGAACTACAGGTACTTCCTCTGCTGCAGGCAGCATTTCGAATTTCAGAGTCAGATATACTTCATATTCACTTCTGCCGGAAGCATCGGCTTTTTTGCCGTTGATGTAACCATCAATATCAGGTTCAGAATCGGAATCTGTCTGGAATACGAATTCATCTGTAGGGGAAACACCGACTGTAACGGAATATACATTGCCTGCTTCAAATGTATCAATGCCAACCAACATAGGTTTGCCTGTTGTTTCGTTTTTCCATGTGATACCGTTCTTTGTATCACGATCCTTGTCATCGCTCAGCACATAGCCTGCGCCTTCCAGTTTTGCAGTATAGTCAGGGGATTCACCTGCTTTAGGAGCAGTGATTTCTGCTACAGCCGCTTCATCCAGAACCGCAGGAACGGCTACGATTTCTTCGCCGAGTGCTTCAAAACCATATGTGATATAAAATTCACTCTTGGATGCAGTTACGATGTTCGCTTTTTTGCCGTTTACGGTTGCTTTTGCGTTACCGTCAAATACAGCACCGTCTTCGGGTACCAGATACAGTTCTACCAGATATTCATGGCCTGCTTCAAATACGCCAGTTCGCTTGGGCAGGTATTTGCCTGCTGTTTTGTCATACCATGCGATACCATCGTTGAAGTATGTATCATTCACATCCTTCAGGTCCATATCACCGCGGGCAATTGCAATGTAAGAAGGAACTTCCCCAGCTTTAGGTGCGGAAATACCTTCTACTTCCACTTTGGAAACTGTATTCAGTCCCAGAGGGGAGAAGGTGTATTCCAGAACGACTTCCTTGCCGTTTTTGGTAACAGTACCTTCATCACCATTCAGATAGCCTTCGGATACATTAAATTCGTATTCGCTGCGGCTAGGTACCAGTGTCATGGACACTTTGTACTGTTTGCCTGCTTCAAATCTGTCGTTAGGTGTCATGGACCAGTTATCTGTCACATTGAACCAGGAGATACCGTTCTGTGTGAATGTGTTGTTCACAGCCTTGAAAGAAACAGCAGGGTCATAGATGGTACCTCTGTAGTCGGGCAGAGAACCATCCTTAGGTGCGTTGATATCTTCTACTTCTACAGATTCCACAACTTCATTCTTACAATCGAAGAAATAAATGATATCCACTTCTTTTTTCTTCAGATCAACATTTGCAGGTTTACCGTTTACATAAGCATCATACCAATCATTGTAATCTACAAATGCATAGCCTTTTGTAGTTTCTGCATGGACGATCAGTCTGTACTGATGACCTGCCATAAAAGTATCGTTTGCGCCCATATCTTCACGGCAGAAGTTATCGTGCCAGTAAACGCCGTTCTGAGCATTTTCTTGAGTACCGTCTGTCAGC
>JAFRZQ010000389.1 GCA_017442465.1 Anaerotignum sp.
AACTACGAGGACGCTATCATCCTCAACGAAAGACTGATCATGGAAGACGTTCTGACTTCCATTCATATAGAAGAATACGAATCCGAAGCGAGAGATACTAAGCTGGGACCTGAAGAAATCACAAGAGACATCCCCAACGTTGGTGAAGAT
Source organism: Anaerotignum sp. (assembly GCA_017442465.1). Taxonomy (GTDB): domain Bacteria; phylum Bacillota; class Clostridia; order Lachnospirales; family Anaerotignaceae; genus Anaerotignum_A. The sequence continues at coordinate 151 of JAFRZQ010000389.1, forward strand.
GCGCTGAAGGATCTGGATGAAAGAGGTATCATCCGCATTGGTGCGGAAGTACACCCCAACGATATCCTGGTTGGTAAGGTTACACCTAAGGGTGAAACAGAACTGACAGCAGAAGAAAGACTGCTGAGAGCCATCTTTGGCGAAAAGGCAAGAGAAGTAAGAGATACTTCCCTGCGTGTACCTCACGGTGAATCCGGTATCGTTGTAGACGTAAAAGTATTCACAAGAGAAAACGGTGACGATGTAGGCCCCGGCGTGAACCAGCTGGTACGCGTTTACATCGCACAGAAACGTAAGATCTCCGTTGGTGACAAGATGGCTGGTCGTCACGGCAACAAGGGTGTAGTTTCCCGTGTACTGCCTGTGGAAGATATGCCTTTCCTGCCTAACGGCCGTCCTCTGGATATCGTGCTGAACCCTCTGGGTATCCCTTCCCGTATGAATATCGGTCAGGTCCTGGAAACACACCTGTCCCTGGCTGCAAAAGCACTGGGCTGGAAGATCAGCACACCCGTATTCGATGGTGCCAACGAAATCGACATCATGGATACTCTGGAAATGGCAAATGACTATGTAAATACAAGCTGGGAAGAATTCTCTGCAAAATGGGAACCCCTGCTGAATGGCGATATTCTGGATGAACTGTATGCAAACAGAGACCACAGAGAAGAATGGAAGGGCGTTGCTCTGGGCAGAGACGGTAAAGTTCAGCTGAGAGACGGTCGTTCCGGTGAACCTTTCGATAACCGCGTAACCATCGGCTTCATGCACTACCTGAAACTGCACCACCTGGTAGATGAAAAGATCCACGCACGTTCCACAGGTCCTTACTCTCTGGTTACACAGCAGCCTCTGGGCGGTAAAGCACAGTTCGGCGGTCAGCGTTTCGGTGAAATGGAAGTTTGGGCGCTGGAAGCATACGGCGCAGCTTACACACTGCAGGAAATCCTGACAGTGAAATCCGACGATATCGTTGGTCGTGTAAAAACTTACGAAGCGATCGTAAAAGGCGAAAACATCCCCGAACCCGGTGTTCCTGAATCCTTCAAGGTACTGCTGAAAGAACTGCAGTCCCTGGCACTGGATATCCGTGTACTGCGTGAAGACCAGACAGAAGTGGAAATCAAGGAATGCATCGAAGATGTGGACGATCTGAACGTAAATATTGACGGTTATGAAGATGAAGAATTCCGTCGTTCCCGTCCCATGACAGCGGAAGAAGAACTGGTAGACTTCCTGTTCGATGACGAAGTAGGCGTGGAAGCTGACAACAGCGACCTGCTCTCCGACGACTACGCTGGCGACGATGACTTTGACTATGAGGATGAAGTATAAGAAAGGAGAACAAACCCATGAGCACACAGACTACTGAACAGGGTATCGTATTCGATTCCATCAAGATCGGTTTGGCATCTCCCGAAAAAATCCGTGAATGGTCCAGAGGTGAAGTTAAAAAACCTGAAACCATCAACTATAGAACACTGAAACCTGAAAAGGACGGTCTGTTCTGCGAAAGAATTTTCGGGCCCACAAAAGACTGGGAATGTCATTGTGGTAAATATAAAAGAATCCGTTACAAAGGCGTTGTCTGCGACCGCTGCGGCGTTGAAGTAACAAAAGCAAAAGTAAGACGTGAGAGAATGGGCCACATCGAACTGGCTGCTCCCGTTTCCCATATCTGGTACTTCAAGGGCATCCCTTCCAGAATGGGTCTGATCCTTTCCATGAGCCCCAGAGCTCTGGAAAAGGTTCTGTACTTCGCTTCCTATATCGTGCTGGATGCAGGCGAAACAGACCTGCAGTACAAACAGCTCCTGACAGAAAGAGAATACAGAGAAGCGTATGATAAATACGGCAGCACATTCGAAGCAGCAATGGGTGCAGAAGCCATCAAGAGACTGCTGCAGGATATCGATCTGGAAAAAGAATCTGTTGAACTGAAAGCACAGCTGAAAGATACAACAGGCCAGAAACGTGTTCGTATCATCAAAAAACTGGAAGTTATCGAAAGCTTCCGCCTGTCCGGCAACAAACCTGAATGGATGGTGCTGGATGCGATCCCCGTTATTCCCCCTGAAATCCGTCCTATGGTTCAGCTGGATGGCGGCAGATTCGCAACAAGTGACCTGAACGATCTGTACAGAAGAGTTATCAACAGAAACAACCGTCTGAAAAGACTGCTGGATCTGGGCGCTCCCGACATCATCGTAAGAAACGAAAAGAGAATGCTGCAGGAAGCGGTTGACGCGCTGATCGATAACGGCCGCCGCGGCAGACCTGTAACAGGCCCCGGTAACAGAGCACTGAAATCCCTGTCCGATATGCTGAAGGGTAAACAGGGTCGTTTCCGTCAGAACCTGCTGGGTAAACGTGTTGACTACTCCGGCCGTTCTGTAATCGTAGTAGGTCCCGAACTGAAAATTTACCAGTGCGGTCTGCCTAAAGAAATGGCGATCGAACTGTTCAAACCTTTTGTAATGAAGAAACTGGTGGAAGATGGTCTGGCACACAACATCAAATCCGCTAAGAGAATGGTAGAAAGACTGCAGACAGAAGTATGGGATATTCTGGAAGAAGTTATCAGAGAACATCCCGTTATGCTGAACCGTGCGCCGACACTGCACAGACTGGGTATCCAGGCATTTGAACCCGTTCTGGTAGAAGGCCGTGCCATCAAACTGCATCCTCTGGTATGTACAGCGTACAACGCCGACTTCGACGGTGACCAGATGGCGGTTCACGTACCTCTGAGCGTGGAAGCACAGGCAGAATGCCGTTTCCTGCTGCTGTCCCCCAACAACCTGCTGAAACCTTCCGACGGTGCACCTGTAACAGTACCCTCTCAGGATATGATCCTGGGTATGTACTACCTGACACTGGAAAGAGAAGATCTGAATGACAGATACGAAGCTGATGTTCTGGATGCAGAAGGCAACGTGATCAGAAACGCAGGCGACATCATCATCAAGGCATTCAAAGATGAAAAAGAAGCAATGCTGGCTTACGATAACCGTGAAGTAACACTGCACGAAGTGATCAGAGTCAGAAGAACAATGGAATTTGACGGCGTTCTGGAATCCAGAATGGTAAAAACAACAGTAGGCCGTATCATCTTCAACGAAGCGATCCCTCAGAATCTGGGCTACGTTGACAGAACAGATGATGAAACAAAATTCAACTATGAAGTTGACTTCCTGGTTGACAAAAAAGCAATCGGTAAGATCATCAATAAATGCATCAACCGCTGCGGTGCTACAGAAACTGCAGACGTGCTGGATAAGATCAAATCTCTGGGTTACAAATTCTCTACAAGAGCTGCTATGACAGTATCTGTATCTGATATGGAAATTCCTAAGGAAAAAGCAGAATATCTGGAAGAAGCGGAACAGAAAGTAGATATGATCACAAGAAAATTCCGCCGTGGTCTGATGACAGACGAAGAACGTCACCAGAAAGTTATCGAAGCATGGAATATTGCCGATGATAAGATCACAGCAGCGCTGCTGGCTGGTCTGGGTAAATATAACAACATCTACATGATGGCGAACTCCGGTGCCCGTGGTTCCAACAGACAGATCAAACAGCTGGCCGGTATGCGTGGTCTGATGGCTTCCCCTAACGGCGGTATCATCGAACTGCCCATCAAAGCGAACTTCCGTGAAGGTCTGTCCGTACTGGAATACTTCATTTCCGCACACGGTGCGCGTAAAGGTCTGACGGATACAGCGCTGAAGACAGCCGACTCCGGTTACCTGACACGTCGTCTGGTAGATGTATCCCAGGATATCATCGTAAGAGAATGGGATTGCTGTGACGGCAGAGATATCGATACACCTTGTATGGAAATCTCCGCATTCATGGATGGCAACGAAGTGATCGAAGGCCTGCAGGATCGTATCCGCGGCAGATGGTCTGCTTATGATATCATCCACCCTGAAACAGGTGAGATCATCGTTCCTGCTGACACAATGATCACAGTAGATCAGGCGGAAGCAGTGGAAAAAGCAGGCGTGAAGAAAGTATGGATCAGAACTGTACTGACATGCCGTTCCGAAGTTGGTATCTGTGCAAAATGTTACGGTGCGAACATGGCTTCCGGCAGATATGTACGTATCGGTGAATCCGTAGGTATCATCGCGGCACAGTCCATCGGTGAACCCGGTACACAGCTGACAATGCGTACATTCCACACTGGCGGTATTGCCGGCGATGACATCACACAGGGTCTTCCTCGAGTTGAAGAACTGTTTGAAGCAAGAAAACCTAAGGGTCTGGCTATTATCGCAGAGTTTGGCGGTAAAGTGACTCTGAATGATACAAAGAAAAAACGTGAAGTGATCATCACAAACATGGAAACTGGCGAAACAAAGGATTACCTGATCCCTTACGGCTCCAGAATCAAAGTTTACGACGGCGACGTGATCGAAGCCGGTGATGAAATCACAGAAGGTAGCGTAAACCCTCACGACATTCTGAAGATCAAAGGCCTGAGAGGCGTTCAGGACTACATGATCCAGGAAGTACAGAGAGTATACCGCCTGCAGGGTGTAGAAATCAGTGACAAGCATATCGAAGTCATTGTTCGTCAGATGCTGAAACGCATCAAGATCGAAGAAAACGGCGACACAGATTTCCTGCCCGGCTCTCTGGTTGACTGGCTGACATTTGAAAACACAAATGCAGCTATGGAAGCAGAAGGCAAAGAACCTGCGAAGGGCACAAGAGTACTGCTGGGTATCACAAAAGCATCCCTGGCAACAGATTCCTTCCTGTCTGCAGCTTCCTTCCAGGAAACAACAAGAGTACTGACAGAAGCAGCGATCAAAGGCAAGATCGATCCACTGATCGGCCTGAAAGAAAACGTATGTATCGGTAAACTGATCCCTGCCGGCACAGGCATGACAAGATACAGAAATATCGACATCGTGACAGAAGGTCAGGAAGAAGTTGCAACAGAAGAAGCACCCATTGCTGAAGAAGTTGTGATCGCTGACGACGAACTCATCTGATAAAAACTTCTATATAATAGGAAGTTATCAAGGATAATTGAATCAGTCGCAGGTTGAAAGACTTGCGGCTGATTTTTATTTTTTGATGATAAATTGTATTTTTTGAGAAACAATCCTGTTTGAAATAGAAAAAATCCACTTTTTCGGGACGAGTGTTTTTCGGGGAAGGACAGGGGGAAAAAGTGGCGAAAAAACCTGTGAAATCAAAGAAAAGTCCTTGACTTTTGAAATCGTGGATGATAATATTTTCTAGTGTCCGGTCTTAGGGGCTTTTCTAAGCGAGTCCGTGAGACGGAAACAAGTAAGAATTATTGCAATTTGCAGATGTATTATTTTATAAGGAGGTGCAGTTAATGCCTACATTTAACCAGTTAGTAAGAAAAGGCAGAAAAACTGTTGAGAAAAAATCTACAGCACCCGCTCTGCAGAAAGGTCTGAACTCCCTGCAGAAAAAAGCTACAGACGTATCCTCTCCTCAGAAAAGAGGCGTTTGTACAGCGGTAAAAACTTCCACACCTAAGAAGCCTAACTCTGCTCTGAGAAAAATTGCCAGAGTTCGTCTGTCCAACGGTATCGAAGTTACAGCATATATCCCCGGTGAAGGCCACAACCTGCAGGAACACTCTGTTGTTCTGATCAGAGGTGGTAGAGTAAAAGACCTTCCTGGTGTACGTTACCACATCGTAAGAGGTACTCTGGATACAGCTGGTGTAGCAAACAGAATGCAGGCTCGTTCCAAATATGGTGCAAAACGCCCCAAAGCAGGTAAAACAGCCGCTAAAAAATAATTTCAACTGAAATTATCAAATTCAGAAAAAGACAAATCTAATTCTTAGAAATGCCTTATATAGATCAATACAATCTGCGATTGCTTAGACGAGATATACGTTGAGAAAGATAAGGCATGAAGACACGGACATTTAGGGCCGTGAAGTACCGAGAATAGTTATTTATTCAATTAGGAGGGAAGAATCGTGCCTAGAAAAGGACATGTAGCAAAAAGAGAAGTTCTGGCCGATCCTATTTACAACAGCAAGCTGGTGACAAAGCTGATCAACAGCATCATGCTGGACGGTAAAAAGGGTGTAGCTGAAAAAATCGTTTACGGTGCATTTGATAAAGTAGCAGAAAAAACAGGCAAAAACGGCCTGGAAGCTTTCGAAGAAGCTCTGGCAAACGTAATGCCCGTACTGGAAGTTAAAGCACGCCGTGTTGGTGGTGCAACATACCAGGTTCCCATGGAAATCAGACCCGAAAGAAGACAGACACTGGGCCTGAGATGGATTACACTGTACTCCAGAAAACGTGGTGAAAAAACAATGGTAGATCGTCTGGCAGGCGAAATCATGGACGCTATGAACAACGCTGGCGGCGCTTGCAAGAGAAAAGACGAAATGCACAAAATGGCAGAAGCAAACAAAGCTTTCTCCCACTTCAAATGGTAATCAGGATCTTACGAAAGATCTTTACCAAACCCTGCGAAGCATAAGCTTCGAAAATGAAAACGAATGGAAACCGGGAAAGATGGAAAGGCTGATAAGAGGTCTTTCCATAAACCCGATTATGACTACAAAAAGGAGGATTTCAGCGTGGCAAACAGAGCATACCCCCTGGAAAGAACCAGAAACATCGGTATCATGGCGCACATCGACGCTGGTAAAACAACTCTGACAGAACGTATTCTGTTCTACACAGGCCGTAACTACAAGATCGGTGATACTCACGAAGGTACAGCGACAATGGACTGGATGGAACAGGAACAGGAAAGAGGTATCACAATCACATCCGCTGCTACAACATGTCAGTGGAATGACAACAGAATCAACATCATCGATACACCTGGTCACGTTGACTTCACAGTTGAAGTAGAACGTTCCCTGCGTGTACTGGACGGCGCTGTTTGCGTACTGGACGCAAAGGGCGGTGTTGAACCTCAGACAGAAACAGTTTGGAGACAGGCTGATAACTACAAAGTACCCCGTATGATCTTCGTTAACAAAATGGACATCATGGGTGCTGACTTCTTCGGTTCTATGAAATCTATCGTAGACAGACTGGGCTGCCACCCCGTAGCAGTTACTCTGCCTATCGGTGCTGAAAGCAATTTCAGAGGTATCATCGACCTGATGAAAATGAAAGCTTACTTCTATGAAAATGCAACAGGTACAGAAGTAGACGAAGAAGAAATTCCTGCAGAATACATGGAACAGGCTGAAGAATACAGAGCGATCATGGTAGAAACAATCGCAGAAACAGATGAAGAACTGATGGAAAAATTCTTCGCAGAAGAAGAAATTTCCGAAGCAGAACTGAAAGCTGCTCTGCGTAAAGCATGTATCGCATGTGAACTGATGCCCGTAATGTGTGGTTCCGCATACAGAAACAAAGGCGTTCAGAAACTGCTGGACGGCGTTATCGAATATATGCCCGCACCTACAGATATCGAAGCGATCAAAGGTACAGACCCTGCAACAGGTGAAGAAGTAGTAAGACATGCTTCCGACGAAGAACCTTTCTCCGCTCTGGTATTCAAAGTAATGAATGACCCCTTCGTAGGTAAACTGGCATTCTTCCGTGTGTACTCCGGTACACTGGATTCCGGCACATACGTTTACAACTCCACAAAAGGCGGTAAAAAAGAACGTGTAGGCCGTATCCTGCAGATGCACGCAAACCACAGAGAAGAAATCGACAAAGTATACTCCGGTGATATCGCTGCTGCTGTAGGTTTCAAAATTTCCACAACAGGTGACACAATCTGCCACGAAGATCACGAAGTAATCCTGGAATCCATGGTATTCCCCGAACCCGTAATCTCCGTAGCGATCGAACCTAAAACAAAAGCTGGTCGTGACAAAATGGGTATGGCTCTGGCTAAACTGGCAGAAGAAGACCCTACATTCAAAACATACACAGATCAGGAAACAGGCGATACAATCATCTCCGGTATGGGTGAACTGCATCTGGAAATCATCGTTGACCGTCTGCTGAGAGAATTCAAAGTAGAAGCAAACGTTGGTGCTCCTCAGGTAGCTTACAAAGAAACATTCCGTAAAGAAGTTGACGTTGAAGGTAAATTCGTTCGTCAGTCCGGTGGTCGTGGTCAGTACGGTCACTGTAAAGTACGTTTCTACCCTATCGGCACAGATGCTGAACACAACTACGAATTCGTAAATGCGACAGTTGGTGGTTCTATTCCTAAAGAATACATCCCCGCTATCGACAAAGGTATTCAGCAGGCAATGCAGAGCGGTATCCTGGGCGGTTATCCCGTACTGGGCGTTAAGGCTGAAGTTTACGATGGTTCCTACCATGACGTTGACTCCTCCGAATCCGCTTACCAGATCGCTGGTTCCATGGCTTTCAAAGAAGCTATGAGAAAAGGTGATGCAGTTCTGCTGGAACCCATCATGAAAGTAACAGTAACAGTACCCGAAGATTACATGGGCGACGTTATCGGTGACATCAACTCCCGCCGTGGCCGTATCGAAGGTATGGAAGCTAGAACAAACGCACAGGTAATCCACTCCTTCGTTCCTCTGGCTGAAATGTTCGGTTACTCCACAGACCTGCGTTCCAAAACACAGGGCCGTGGTAACTATGTAATGGAAGTTGACCATTACGAACCCTGCCCTAAATCCGTACAGGAAAAAGTACTGGAAGGCAAAAAGTAATAACTTGAAAGAAAGTTGCGGATGAGCCGGAGAAGAACTTTCTCCGGTTCACCATAATGAAGGCAAATGCCAAAAATACTGTCTATAAATGGATTTTTGGTATTGCAAAAAGACGAGAAGTCTAATATAATGAGTGATGATGAGTGCACTACGAAAAGGGTGTAACTTGACTCATAAAAAAGAATCTAATTAAAATTTATTAGGAGGAGATTCCAATGGCAAAGGAAAAATTTGTAAGAACCAAACCCCATATGAATATCGGTACTATCGGTCACGTTGCCCAGGGTAACACAACTCTGACTGCAGCTATC
>JAFRZQ010000390.1 GCA_017442465.1 Anaerotignum sp.
ATTGCAGACCAGAGAGGCAATGCTGACGGGCCAGCCTGCGCGATATACGCAGATATAGCCGAATTCCAGAAAAACGATGGAAGCGGAAAGGGCATAGGTCGCCCAATTGGCTTTTGTTATTTCCTGCAGGATGTTCTTTTGCCCGCTGGTCAGAAAAAACATTCCGACGGATACGATCCCTGCAATAAGATAGGTCAGTGCCAGAGAGGCGAAGGGGCTGATGTCTCCGGGCGTAGACTTTGCACAGGTATGATACAGCGTATTTGCCCCCACGACCACCAGAACAGGCCAAAGCATTTGCCACATAAATAATCCTCCTTTTTTCAATAAAAAACGCACAAAGCCGTAATAGCCTTGTGCGGTAGGTGCTCACCCGTTTGTTTTTATCATCTTATCTTAAAAAATTCCCTTTGGCAATAGACTTATTCGAATTCTGTCAGTTCGACAAATTCCATATGTCCTTCTGTAGAAAGACCAGCGTATAGTTTGTCCGTAAACCGCCCTTCTGCAAGATAATGATTCGTTACCCACTTGGAGGTGAAGGCCATTTCCAAAGCGGGCATTTCCTCCAGAGGGAACCATTTTGTCTGCCCTTCATTAGAAGGAAATTCGCCATATTCTTTCAATTCTGCAAAGAAGTAATAGTTCTGGCGGATATCCTTTTTGTTTCGGTAGAGCGTGATATAGCGCAGACTGAGGCCGGAAAGCATATCTTCTGTGATACCCAGTTCCTCCTGCAGTTCTCTGAGGCAGCAGGCACGGGCGTCGTTCAGTTCATTTTCTTCGAAATGTCCTCCTGCGGAGGAGACCCATACATTATTCACGACCCGGGAGCCCTGACGGAACAATAATAATACCTGCTCGCCATGGGTCAGGTAGATGGAAGTCAGATTTCTCAGTTTGCCGAATGCGGTTTCGTTCATAGATATCACCTCCGTTTTATTTTAGCACCTTGGCTTTCGTTTGTCGAAATTTTTTTGGTCTCCGGGCATTGTTTTGACAAAAAATGCAGTTCTGATTGGCTAGAATGGGCATATGGAGGGAAAGTTATGGAAAAAACGGAAATCACATTGGAATATACAGAACAGATGGCACCTCTGGGAAGGATGCTCCTGCCGAAGAAACCGCCGAAAAAACCTTTTCCGTGGAATGTATTGGTTCGGGAAATAGGTTTTTGTGTTATGGGGTTTTTCTGGGGCAGGGCAGAGGTTCTGCAGCTGCTGCATCCCATGGGACTGAGCTATCTTTCTGCTTTTTTCGGGGAAGGCTGGCTGTTCTGGCCGGTCTGGCTTTCTGTGGGCGCAGGCGCTCTGGGCAATGCCCCCCTGAAGGCGGGAGCAGGGCTGGCTGCCGCGGCTGCCATTCAGCTGACCCTGGGGCGGTTTGTCCTGCGGGAAGAAATGGGGAAAAAGGCTTTTCTGGGCACATTTGCCGTGGCGCTGGCGGGCATCTTTTTTGCCATTAGCCGTCAGGGGCTGGGGTTTTATTTTGCCATAGCTGCCATGGAAAGCAGTCTGACC
>JAFRZQ010000391.1 GCA_017442465.1 Anaerotignum sp.
ACCTGTGTGGAAATGCAGACTGTATTGCCGTGTTCATATTTCATCAATACACTTTCGATGATAGCACCATCGGAAAGGGCAAAGAGGTATTTTCTTGTTCCGTCGATCTGGGAGACCAGTTTTCTGACGATCTCCACACCATTGATGGATGCTGTTTCAGAAAGTTTTTCTCGCAGCCCTTTGGAGAGGTTCGTCATTTCCTCAAAGCTGTCCACCTGTTTGGCATGGAGCCAGTCGAAAATCTGCTTTGCACGGAATTTTGGTTCCCCCAGTTCCTTCAGCAGGTCTTCCAGCTCTGTTATATTCATGGATTTGATATCAAGTTTTGCCATATCTTAATCCTTTCTTCTCATTCTGGAAATGAAAAAGCCATCTGTTCCTGTTTTGTGAGGCAGCAGAGTGATATAGCCTTTTTCTGCCGTTTCCACCTTCCAGCCTTCTGGCAGGAAGGAAGTGATATCCTCCGCCTCAAATTCGGGGTGATTTTTCAGGAACCATTCCAGATTTTTCTCATTTTCCTTGCGGCACAGGGTACAGGTGCTGTACACCAGAACGCCGCCGGGTTTTACATAGCCTGCCGCATTTTCCAGAATCTCCTTCTGAATGTTTGTCAGGCTGTCGATCTCGTTACCATCTTTTTTCAGGCGGATATCAGGCTTCTTGCGCATCAGCCCCAGACCGGAGCAGGGTGCATCCACAAGGATTCTATCGAACAATTCATGTTCTTCCTCTTTTTCCGCCGCATCTTTCACTTTACATACCATCATGCTGATGCCTAGGCGTTCCGCGCCCTCTTCCATCAGTTCGATCTTATGCTCATAAATATCACAGGAAATCAGTTTTCCTTCGTTTCCCATCTGTTCTGCCGCTGTGAAGCTTTTGCCGCCGGGAGCAGCACACATATCCATGATGCTTTCGCCCCTCTGGGGGTCAAGGATTTTCACCGCCAGCTGAGAGCTTTCATCCTGCACATGGAACAGCCCTTCTTTGAAGGCTTCCAGTCGGCTCAGATCTGCTGTCTTTGTCAGATGCAGGGCATTTTCAGAAACCAGTCCATCTGTTACTTCCACACCTGCCTTTTCCAGCATCTCTTTCAATTCTGCCTTGTTTGTTTTCAGTGTATTCACACGGATGGTCACATCAGGTGCTTCATTATCGAAAGCACAGATCTTTTCTGCATCTTCATAGCCGTAGTAGGCCACCCACATACGCACCAGCCACAGAGGATGGGAATAGGCAACAGAAAGATATTCCGCTGTGCCTGTTTCGGGCATAGGGATCTCATTTTTTCGTTTTGCCGCCGTACGCAGAACGCCGTTCACAAAACCTTTCAGGGAGCCATAACCTCTTACCCCTGCCAGCTTTACCGCTTCGTTGCAGGCTGCAGAATCAGGCACATCCATAAAGTACATCTGATACACCGCAGAACGCATGACCGCCAGCAGCCAAGGCTTCATTTTTTCCGTTTTTGTTTTGGAAAAGGTATTCAGCACATGGTCGATGTAAATGAGGTTTCTCAGGGTACCATTCACCACTTCTGTCACAAAAGCTCTGTCCTGTCTGGGCATGGCACCGTTCTGGCGCAGCAGCCTTCTCAATGTCATATTATTATAGGCTTCTTCCGTCATGATCTCCATGAGGGCTTCCGCCGCAATTTCTCTGGGATTGATCTGGATCATTCTTTCCATTCCTTCCGTCCAAGTCATTCTTTCTCAAC
>JAFRZQ010000392.1 GCA_017442465.1 Anaerotignum sp.
AGCACCTATTATGCCGTTGCACCTTTTATCGGCGTGTTGCTTTCCTTCCTGATCTTCAGGGAAACCCCTTCCATTCTTTTCATAATTGCCTGCGGCATCATGATCGCAGGGACATACTTTGCATCTACAGAATAAATTTTGTTAGCACTCACACAAGTTGAGTGCTAAATTTTTCTTGACTTTTCCTTTTTGGGTGATACAATATATCTTGTGAGACAAAAACAGCGGCAGAAGGCACCTCCCCATAAGAAAACAGGAATCCATGAAATGCTGATTTTTACGGCTATTTTGTCAAGCTTCCTTGACAACCTAAGTCAAAGGGTGCCTGCGGAATCTTTCCTCATATCCGCATAAAATCAGCTATTTCCGTTATCCTATGTTTTCTTATGGGGAGGTACCTATTCGCCGCTTTCCATTTTTCAAAAATAAACTTTCAGGAGGTTTTTATTATGCAGGAAAAAGGCAATCTTTCCATTAACAGTGAAAATTTCTTACCCATTATCAAAAAATGGCTCTATACAGACAAGGATATCTTTATCCGCGAACTGGTATCCAATGCCTGTGACGCCGTGACAAAACTGCAGAAACTGAACATGATGGGCGAAGCAAATATCCCCGTCGACGAAAAATACGAAATCCATGTAGTTCTGGATCAGGATAACAAAACCCTGAAAATCATGGATAATGGTATCGGTATGACTGCCGATGAGATCAAAAAATATATCAACCAGATCGCATTCTCCGGCGCAACAGATTTCCTGCAGAAATTCCAGGAAAAAGGCGAAGGTGAAAATGAGATCATCGGTCACTTCGGTCTGGGCTTCTACTCCGCTTTCATGGTAGCAGATAAGGTAGAAATCGATACCCTGTCCTATCAGGACGGTGCTGTTGCCGCAAAATGGCTCTGTGAAGGCGGTATCGACTACGAAATGGAAGCCGGCACAAGAGAAACAAGAGGTACAACTATCATACTGCACATCGGTGCTGACGGGGAAGAATTCCTGAACGAAGCAACACTGTATGAAGCAATGAAAAAATACTGTTCCTTCATGCCCGTTCCCATCTTTGTAGATATTCTGAAAGAAGAAACAGAAGAAGAAAAGGCTACCGCAAAAAAAGCAGCACAGCATGTTTCCATGGAAGAAGCAATGGAAATGATGCAGAAAGAAAACGATACAGAAGAACCCACAGAAGAAGCAGAAGAAGAACCCGTTCCCATGAACGATACAAACCCTCTGTGGCAGAAAAAGCCTTCCGAATGCACAGACGAAGACTATAAAGCCTTCTACCATAAAGTATTCGGCGATATCAACGATCCTCTGTTCTGGATCCACCTGAACATGGACTACCCCTTCCGCCTGAAAGGCATCCTCTACTTCCCCAAACTGACAGATCAGTTCGATATGCGTGACGGCGAAGTGAAACTGTACTGCAATCAGGTTTATATCGCGGATAATGTAAAAGAAGTGGTTCCCGAATTCCTGCTGCTGCTGAAAGGCATTCTGGACTGCCCCGATATGCCCCTGAACGTTTCCAGAAG
>JAFRZQ010000393.1 GCA_017442465.1 Anaerotignum sp.
CGCCCATTTCACGGAATACTTCTACACATTCCCACTGGGAGAAGGAGATGCCTTCCATAACGGAACGGATCAGATGAGGTCTCTGATGCATTGCAGACAAACCGAAGAATACACCACGGCAGTCGGGATCGGGATGAGGAGAACGTTCGCCCATCAGGTAAGGCAGATACAGCAGTTTTTCGGAGCCGATAGGAACCTGTGCTGCTTCTGCAGTCATGATTTCGTAAGGGTCAACGCCTTTTCCCTTTGCTTCTGCCATTTCTTCTGTGCAGACATTGTTTCTCAACCACTGCAGGGACAGACCAGCCGCCTGTGTGCAGCTCATTACTGTCCATTTGCCAGGAACAGATGCACAAAGAGTATGTACTCTACCTTTAGGGTCCAGTGCCATCTGGTCAGATACTGCGTAAACAACTGCAGATGTACCGATGGTTGTGAACGCTTTGCCCTGAGAAACGATACCTGTACCGATCGCTGCTGCAGGGTTATCACCAGCACCGCCGACAACGATAGTACCTTCTGCCAGGCCTGTCAGTGCAGACGCTTCTGCGTGAACAGAGCCTGTTACATCCTGAGATTCATACATTTTACCCAGGAGTTTCTTATCGATACCCAGGCCCTCCAGAATTTCATCAGACCATGTACGTTTTGCAACGTCCATCAGCTGCATACCGGAAGCGTCGGAAACTTCTGTTGCATATTCGCCTGTCAGTTTATAACGGATATAATCCTTGGGCAGCAGGATATGTCTGCATTTCGCATACAGTTCGGGTTCATGTTTTTTCACCCACAGGATCTTCGCTGCTGTAAAGCCTGTTACGGCAGGATTTGCTGTGATCTGGATGATCTTATCCGCACCGATCATGCGGTTCATATCGTCCACTTCTTCGCCGGTTCTCTGGTCGCACCAGATGATGGAACGGCGCAGCACTTCGCCTGCTTCATCCAGCATAACCAGACCATGCATCTGACCGGAAAGACCGATGCCCTTAATGTCTGCGGGGTTTACGCCGGATGCCTCCAGAACGCCTTTGACGCCGGCTACAGTTGCTTCCCACCAGTCGTTGGGTTCCTGTTCCGCCCAGCCGTTCTGTTCCTGATACAGGGGATATTCAAATGTTTTTGCTGTGATTGGATTGGCATCTTTATCAAACAGCACTGTCTTTGTGCCAGATGTGCCAATGTCAATACCCAGTAAATATTCCATAAATTACACCGCCATTTCTGTGGTAATTCTGATTACAGTTTAATTACTGCTTTTACGATGTTTTCTTTATCTGTTACAGATGCTTCATATGCAGCCTGAATATCTTCGAAAGCAAATTCATGTGTAGCAATCTTATCGATGTGCAGACCGTTTGCTGCAGCTGCGATTGCTTTTTTATACAGGTTTCTGTAACGGAATACGGATTCGATTCTAGCTTCTTTTGCCATGATCTGACCGAAGTTGAATGTGATTTCAGGGTTAGCAGACAGACCTACCAGTGTAATTGTGCCACCATTTTTTACCAGATAAGGTGTCTGTGCGATCGTTACAGGAGAACCTGCTGTTTCGAATACTTTTTCGATACCAGCGCCGCCTGTCAGTTCTTCTACATATTTCAGAACATCTGTTTCTTTCGCATTGATAATGCGTGTTGCACCCAGATCCATAGCGAAGTCCAGACGTTTCTGTGCCATATCTACTACTGTGATATCTGTAGCACCGCATGCTTTACAAGCCAAGAGAGTCATCAGACCGATGCAGCCTGCCCCCAGAATGATACACTGGTCGCCCATACCAACTTTACCCTGCATTGCTGCATGCAGACCAACTGCGAAGGGTTCGATCAGCGCGCCTTCTTTTGTTGTCATGCCTTCAGGAAGTTTGAAGCACATATTTGCAGGGAATGCAATATAATCTTCGTTACAGCCCTGTACGGGAGGTGTAGCCAGGAATACTACATCGGGACACAGATTGTATCTGCCGGATTTACAGAATTCACACTGACCGCATGTGATACCGGGTTCCAGTGCTACTTTATCGCCTACAGCCAGATCTGTTACGCCTTCGCCCAATTTTACAACAACGCCGCCTGCCTCATGGCCCAGCATCAGTTCGCCGTCAACCACGAAGTCACCGCATCTGCCGTCTTTGAAATAATGAACGTCGGAACCACAGATACCAACATATTCTACTTTTACCAGAACTTCACCGGCCTTGGGTTCGGGAATGGGTGCTTCTCTGATTTCCATTTTATTCAGACCTACCATATATGCCTGTCTATTTTTCATATCGAATCTCCTCACTTTCACTTAGATAAATACCTTCCAATGGGGCTGTTTTTCCACAGATCCCCTATATTTTATCATACCAGTTAATGGTTGATTACGCAATATCGTTCACTCTCACACAATGAGAAAATACTCATAAAAAAGCAGAGGTACCACCTCCGGCTGAACCGAAAAATGGTACCTCAAAATTGCGAATTACAGTCAGAAATTACGCTTCAAAATATGTAATTTTGAAATTATTCTGTGATCTGGCCGTTAGCTTTGTACATTTCTACATATTCGCCAACGTTGTCAGCATTGATCAGAACTTCTTCGATATCTGTATCGATCTGTGTAGCTTCGCCTGTCAGCAGTTTGTGAACTGTATCCATGTTCAGGTCAGCCAGGTCGATAGCGGACTGCAGACATGTGGATGTCATCAGACCATCCTGGATCAGCAGACAAGCTTCAGCTGTACCGTCAACGCCGTATGCCAGCATGTCAGCGAATTCGGGGTTGTCTTTAACAACTTCCAGAGCACCTGCTGCCATGTTGTCGTTCATGGAGATAACTGCGTCGATTTTGCCGTGAGCCAGTGTCCAGTCTTCCATCAGAGTCATAGCTTCGTCTTTGTTCCAGTTAGCATAGTCATCGCCTACGATCTGAACGTCGGGTCTTGCAGCGAAGAATACTTCGTTCCAAGCTTTCAGTCTTTCGTCAGCGTGGAAGTTACCGGAAGGACCTCTCAGGATAACAACTTTTGCACCTTCGGGAACCTGTTCGATCGCTTTTTCAGCGTTTACCTGAGCCTGGTTGTAAGGATCAGCATCGACAGAGGATGCACCTTCAATGCCTTCGATTCTGGAGTTTGTTGTGATTGCAACGATGCCAGCTGCTACGATCTGTTCAACATAAGGTCTCTGAGCTTCACCGTTGTTGGGCTGTACGATGATTGCATCGAAGCCGTTAGCAATTGCGTTTTCAATTGCTGCGTTTTCTTTTGCGTCATCTGCCTGGCCGTCGAATACTTCCAGAGTGATATCATCGTATTCGCCTGCTGCTCTTACCATTTCGTTTGCCAGCCATGCTGCGAAGGAGTCAGACTGTGCTCTTGCGATGTACGCTACTTTGTAAGCGCCTTCTGCTGCGTCATCAGCAGCGGGTTCGGAGCCGCCACAGCCTGTCAGAGCTGTTGCTGCCATTGCCATTACAAGAATGGATGCTAAAAACTTTTTCATGTTACTCTCTCCCTTTCTTTTTTTAATTTTTTGTGAGAATTAATGAGTTGCTCTATTTGAATTTGATCACTCAAATGAAAGCCAGATTGAAATGATCCCCTTATGCCTGTGCAGCAGGTGCATCATCTTTCTTTTCTTCTTCGTCTTTTTTCTTCAGGATCACTTTAGGTGCTTTTTTATTTTTGAAGCGTACATCATACAGTACAGCAACTACGATGATGATACCTTTTACTACCTGCTGGATGTAAGAGTCTACGCCCTGCAGGTTCATGATATTGTTCAGACAGCCAATGATGAAGGAACCGATCAGAGTACCGGATGTTGTACCGATACCACCGGAGAAGGATGTACCGCCGACGATGGCAGCTGTCAGACCTTCCATTTCGTAACCTACAGCACCGTTAGGCAGACCCGCGTTTACACGAGCCATGAACAGTACGCCTGCGATACCAACCAGGATACCATTGATCAGGAATGCCATATATTTGGATTTTACAACGTTGATACCGGAAGCATTTGCTGCTTCTTCGTTACCACCGATGGCATAGAAGGAACGGCCCAGTTTTGTCTGATTCATAATGTATGCAATAACTATGGTCGCCACGATCATGAAGATAACAGGAACGGGGAATACGCCGCCGATCTTGCCCTGACCTACAAATGCGTAATCACCGATCTGCAGGATGTTCTGACCGGATGTATACAAGAGTGCCAGACCTCTGGCAGCCATCTGTGTAGCCAGTGTTACGATAAACGCAGGCAAACCGAAGTTTGCTACAAACAGTGCGTTGATCATGTTGAATACAACAGCAACACCGATCGCAATCGCAAAGGACATTGCCATGTTGCCTGTTGCCTTATAGCAGCTTACGGAAAGCACCCCTGCCAGCGCCAGAACTGCACCAGAGGACAGGTCCAGCAGACCGGATACGATCAGTACCATTTCACCATAAGCCAAAATTGTTGCTACCGCCAACTGCACAGCAATGTTTGTTACGTTCTGCTGGCTCAGGAAGTTGGGGTTCATCATTGTAGATGCAATAATCATTACCAGCAGAACGAAGAAAATGGAATATTTCTGCATCAGCTGGCTTGCTTTACCTTTATTCACGTTCGATCTCCTCCTTATAATTAGTCCTGAATAATGCTATGTGTACCGGTCGCATACATCATGATCGCTTCCTGAGAGAATTCACTTCTCTGCAGTTCGCCCGCAATATGACCTTCACACATTACATAGATTCTGTCACACATACCGATCAGTTCAGGCAGCTCAGAGGAAACCATAACTACCGCTTTACCTGCTTTTGCTGTTTCTGTCATCAGTTTGTAAATTTCAAATTTCGCGCCTACGTCAATACCTCTTGTAGGTTCATCCAGGATCAGGACTTCAGGATCACGCATCATCCATTTTGCCAGCAGTACCTTCTGCTGGTTACCACCGGACAGAGAACGGATGGGTGTTTCCTGTGTAGGTGTTTTTACACTCATCTTATCGAAGTATTTTGCTACCATGTCTACTTCTTCCTGTTTATGATGACGACCACCATAGAAGAATTTTTCCAGTGCAGACAGGGAAGCATTTTCTCTAACACTTCTCATGGGGATGATACCGTAACGACGACGGTCTTCAGACAGCATTACCATACCTGCTTTTGTCGCATCAGATACCTTTTTGATCGTGATATCTTTGCCGTGTACCTTTACTGTACCGCCATCGATAGGATCCAGACCAAACAGACAACGCATGGTTTCTGTACGGCCAGCACCAACCAGACCTGCAAAACCTACGATCTCACCCTTGTTTACATGGAATGTAACATCTTCAAACAGCTGACCGCTCTTCAGATCTTTTACTTCCAGCATAGGTTCGCCGATTTCGATTTCTTCTTTAGGGTATACATTTTCCATCTTACGGCCTACCATCAGGGCGATGACTTCGTCGATGTTTGTATCTTCCGCTCTCATAGATTTTACTACAGTACCATCACGGAAAACTGTAATATCATCAGCAATACGGAATACTTCGTCCATTTTATGAGAAATATATACGATAGCGCAGCCTTTTGCCTTCAGAATCTCGATCTTCTTGAACAGCAATTCTACTTCCTTCTGTGTGATAGAGGATGTAGGTTCGTCCATTACGATGATGGATGCATCGTTGGAGATCGCCTTCATGATTTCCAGCATCTGAATATCAGATGTTGTCAGCATTTTCAGCTTTTCTGTAGGTTTGTAAGGCAGATGTTCGTTTTTCAGAAGTTCTTCTGTTCTCTTACGAACTTCGCCCCATTTTACTCTGCCCATACCGTCTACGGGCAGACGTCCCAGGAAGATATTTTCTTCAACGGACATTTCAGGAACATAGTTCAGCTCCTGAGCGATCATAGCAATGCCCAAAGACCTTGCTACAATAGGATTTTGAATCTTTACCGGCTGTTCATCAATAAAGATCTCGCCGGCATCGGGTTTGTAGATACCGTTGATGATTTTCATCAATGTAGATTTCCCTGCCCCGTTTTCACCACACAGTGCATGAACAGTACCTTTGCGCACGGCAAAGTTAACTTTGTCCAACGCCTTAACACCAGGGAAAGACTTTTCGATACCCTTAGCCCGAAGTTTTACGTCGCTTCCCATAGGTTCCTCCCTTCCGCAAATCAGACCATTGGTCTGCTTATACTTTTAGTAGTGCTGCATTCTGCAAATAGAAATCTATGCATTTCCACTTGCCGTCTGCATTTTTATGTAACATTTTTCAATGTCCTTATTTTTTATTAAGTATATACCCAAATGTTCCAAAGTGTCAATACTGACGCATAAATTCTATATTCAAATTGAATAAAAAACAGCCATACATCTACAATATATTATCCACACTTTTTCCATAAAAAAATTATTCCCGGGAATTTTATTGGTCAGTTTCATGTAACGGGATTCACGAAAATATTTCCGTCCAGCAAAAAAGATGCCAGAATATTCTGACATCTTTCTATGTTCCATTAAAGAGCACTTTTTGTTTCCGGATTTCAGACCTTTTTCCACTCAACAGTTCCCGCGAAAATCTGTTTCATATCCTCCGGCAATTTCTGCTCAAAAAACAGCATTTCTTTCGTAATCGGATGAGGAAATTCCAGTTTCCAGGAATGCAGTGCATGTCTGTCGATCACCTCAAAATTCATATTATACAGTACATCTGCCGGCAGAGGATGACCGATAGCTCTCATGTGCAGGCGAATCTGGTGGGTTCGGCCTGTTTCCAGGCGGATCTGTGCCAGGGAATGACCATTTGCATAGTACAACCGTTCATAATGGGTCACAGCCTTCGCGCCGTTTTCATCAATGCAACGCTCTACAGCAGAGCCTTCTCTTCT
Organism: Anaerotignum sp.; assembly: GCA_017442465.1. Classification (GTDB taxonomy): domain Bacteria; phylum Bacillota; class Clostridia; order Lachnospirales; family Anaerotignaceae; genus Anaerotignum_A. The sequence continues at coordinate 6,866 of JAFRZQ010000393.1, forward strand.
GCCGATCGGCAGATCGATGGTCCCTTTTTCCGGAAGTTCGCCTTCCGTAACAGCAAGATATGTTCTGCGGATCTCGCGGTTTCTCATGGATTCCCCAAGAATGGAACCGCTCAGCATATTTTTTGCTACGATCACAAGGCCCGTCGTGTTCTTATCTATACGATTGATGCTTCGGAATACGAAAGGGATCCCCTGTTTTTCGTAATAATGCACGACCCCGTTGGCAAGACTTGTATACTCATAGCCCTTGGTCGGATGGATCGGCAGATTTGCCGGTTTGTTCAGCACAAGGATATCCTCATCTTCATATACAATATCCAGGGGCATTTCTACAGACGGGATATTCTCCGAACTCCCGTCATCCAGGAAAACCGTTTCCAGAATATCGTTTTCTTTCAATTTTTTATTTACAAATTCCCATATTCCGTTTACTGTGATCAGATTTTCCGCTTTTTTCAGAAACTTGATACAGGTCGGAGTGTATTCATGTTCCAGAAGAAAGACTTCAATGGTTTTTCCAGCATCTTCCTCTGTAATTTTATAGCTAAAGGTTCTTTTCATATTTCATTCTCTAAAAGTACGACTTCTTTTCCGCTTCAAAACAATCTTCTGCAAAAACGATCCCACTTTATGTTCCCAAAAGTTCCTTCGGATCAGAGGCACCTCGCCGTCACAGCAGACGTTCCACCTTTGCGATCGTCTCCTGCTCCGACAGTTCCAGATCTAAAATATCCATAACGCGGTCTGTCAGATCAGGTTCCTTCAATACAACAGCAAAAATTTTATGACCGCCTTCATTGGAAATTTTACCGACGCGAATCATATATTCCAGCAAATCCACCACGGGCTGTATTTTTTTACGTTTTTCTATCATTCTGCATTTCTCCTTTCTCTGACAGGCAGCTGCTCTGTCTTTATGCCTGCCTGTTATTCTTTTCATATACTTGTATTTTACCACTACTAAATAAGAAATACAATTCTATGAGATATCGCTAATATAATAATGTAAGTATCCAAATATTCACGGTTGATTTTCCGACTTTCACACAAATGACCTTTGGTAGGACAGCGGTAACCCCCAAGGTTATCATATAAGCCTTGTGATTTTCTATGTCACACTTTCAATATACAACACCTTCGGAATCTCCTCTCTTTCATTCCGCTTAATTTTTGTCTCGTTCATTTATTCCTCCTGTAAAAAGTTAAAAGCCCTATCTTTCGTGGAAGATAGGGCCTTTAAGTATTAAGAGTTTTAGATTTACTATCACACTATTATTTTTTAGGAGGTCATTGAGTTATTAAACTCAATACTGATAATAAATACTTAAGCATGCCAAAATCAGGAGAAGTGAAAGATCTGACATTACTTTTTTCATTTTTTGTAAAAAACACATATATCTAAAACTCCTTTATGCAAATGAAGCTTTTAACTGAATTTACATCAACCTAACAGATTAGGCAGGAACATGGAGATTGCAGGAACATATGTAATCAGCAGCAATGTAGCAATCATCAGGAACAGGAAAGGAATGATGCCTTTGATTACATTATCCAGCGTCGTTTCACCGACTCGGGATGCAACGAACAGGTTTACACCCAGTGGAGGTGTAATGAAGCCGATTGCCAGGTTAACTACCATGATAATACCAAAGTGGATAGGGTCTACACCCAGAGATGTTACTACAGGGAACAGGATAGGTGCCAGAATCATGATAGCACACAATGTTTCCATGAAGCAGCCTACGATCAGCAGCAGTACGTTGATCAGCAGCAGGATCAGGATCACGCTATCTGTCAGGGACAGCATACCAGCCGCTACTGTTGTAGGGATACGGCCCAGTGTCAGTACTTTGGAGAAACCTGCAGCACAGCCGATAACGATCAGGATGGATGCTGTTGTTTCACAAGCATTTCTTGTAACATCCAGCAGTTTTTTCAGATCCAGTTCTTTATAGATAAAGCAGCCTACGATCAGGGAGTAGATTACGGATACAGCCGCTGCTTCTGTTGGTGGTATCTATGGCGGTATCTTCACACCAACAGAAGCAGCGGCTGTATCCGTAATCTA
>JAFRZQ010000394.1 GCA_017442465.1 Anaerotignum sp.
CAGCTTTACCCGCACTGTTAAATGTACATTCTTCGAATGTTACATCTTTCGCACCGTATGTCCATACATTATATGCATCAGAGCTTGTCTGCTTAAATGTACAGCCTTTAAAAATGGCTTCAGGGCTATACAGGAAAGGCTGACCTTCAATCACACAACCAATATATCTTTCTACAGTATCATGGTGGAAACCAATATAATTTTTATTGGCAAATACCAATGTCATATCTTTGAATGTAATACCATTTGCATGGTAATTTGTACCAGCAGGAGCGTATTCAGCAATCGCTGTAAAATCAATGGCTACATCTTTTGTTGCACCTTTGATCACTACATCTTTGCCTTTGAAATCAATGGCACTTGTTACTGCGATATCCTGCAGCAGGATAATATTGTCACCATTTTCTGCTGCTTTCAGTGCATCAGCCAGTGTTTCATATTTGCCGCCATCTTCGATTTTTACAGGATTTACAAGCTTACAATCTTTATTATATGCTTCGCCATCGATTGTCAGTTTACCTGTTTCGCCAAGCACAGCTCTGCCTACCAGATCAGTCTGACCATAAATAGGTTCAGCTTTCTGTGTCATAAAGATATCATCATATTCAATGTTGTTGATTGTAACTTCACCAACATTTGCTGTACCAAGTACAACACCGACTCTCCAGTCGCCATCATCAGTAGAGATCAGATTAACATCTTCGATCAGACAATCTTCGATTGTTGTGTATGTCCATGCGTTTGCACCAGCATGACCATTGATAGCACCAACGGAAGTACCTGTGATTTCACAGTTGATAACGGAACAACCTGTGATTGTCACATAAGTTTTTACAGGGCCGTCATTTACATTGTTGTAACCGGATGTCCAGCCGATCAGACCACCTGTACGGGAACCTTCTACAGATGTATCTTTCAGATGGCAATTATACAGTACGATTTTATCCATGGAATCCATGGATTCAATGAATGCACCGGAACCTGTGCTGTTTGTGCTGACGATTTCAGAGTTAGCGATCGTCAGATCGTTGATCACGATACCGGAACCGCCTGCAAAACCGCCTGCAAACAGAGGCTGTTTCATACCAGTGATCGTTGCACCGTTACCATTCAGTGTAACGATATCCGCACCATGATAACCGTCTACTTTAACAGCTTCCCAGTCGGAACCATCGATTGTTTCGCACAGAATATCGATTGTTGTGTTACCGGCATTAGCTGCGCCTGCATCTTTCAATGCTTCCTGCAGAGTTTCATAGTACTTCTCGTTTTCTGTACCCTTGTCTGCAACTGCCTGATACTGTTCATCAGCCGCCAGTACTGTCACAGGCAGTACTGTTGCCATCATGCACAGTGTCATGAGCCATGCAAGCATTTTTTTGAGTTTCATACTCAATTCCTCCTTTTCCTTTTTTCGGTTGGTAAGAGGAGTTCTTATTAGGAGTGTAACTCCTAATAAGGGGATATCCCCTTATTCCGACTTTTCATTTTTATGTTGTTCCTGCCCATTCACAATATACCTAAATATGCAGAATACTCCATGTTTTTCATTATACTCTCTTCATTCCCAATATGCAAGAGATGGACAAGATTTTAACAATTATTCTTTACAAAATAAAAGGGCAAAAATCGCCCCTTTATTGCTTATTACAGAAATTATATTTTTCATTCGCATACAAAACCAGATCTTCTCTTAAATACAAACTGTATAGTGATATGTAACCGTAAAAAAATGTCCCTCAAAACTACGTTTTTTCCTGAAAAACTCGATATGCCGTTCGGGACAAATGTTTAAAAAAATGATCGAACAGCAGAAAAAAATGATGGCGGAAAAAAATCAGGGCTAAGCAACGCCTCGGTTTTTAGAAGCTGAATTCGAAAAGCCCCTCTGTAACACTGTTTGCAGAAGGGCTTTTTTTATGCGCTCTCTTGCAGAATTCCAGTCAAAACGATATACTGAAAGCAAAACTGACAGGAGGTACATCTCATGAAAGATGAAAAATATCTGCCCCTTACAGAATATCTGAAAAGAACCGAAAAAAAAGAGCTCCTCTTATCTATGGCTGAAGTTGAGGAGATCCTCGGCTTTTCGCTGGATACCTCCGCTTTTCAGCATAAAGAATTCTGGGCAAACTGTACTGCCAGCACGAAAGCCTACAGCTGGATGGACGCCGGGTATGAGATCGTTGAAATAAATCTGAAAGAAGAAACGATTTTATTCAAACAAAAAGCTTGGATTTAAATATAACATACAAAAAAGCACGGGTAACCCGTGCTTTTTGCATGTTATATGATTATTTCAGGTTGAAGAAAGCATCCATGCCCAGATATTCTGCTGCATCATCCAGTTCTTCTTCGATTCTGATCAGCTGGTTGTATTTTGCCACACGGTCTGTTCTTGCAGGCGCACCTGTTTTGATCTGACCAGCGTTTACAGCTACTACGATATCAGCGATCGTTGCGTCTTCTGTTTCACCGGATCTGTGGGAAACAACTGCTGTCATTTTGTTTCTGTTTGCCAGCTGGATCGCGTTGAATGTTTCTGTCAGAGTACCGATCTGGTTTACTTTGATCAGGATCGCATTACCTGCTTTCAGGTCGATACCTTTCTGCAGTCTTTCTGTATTTGTAACGAACAGGTCATCACCAACCAGCTGGATCTTGTCGCCCAATTCTTTTGTCAGCAGCTGCCAGCCAGCCCAGTCTTCTTCGTTCAGACCATCTTCCAGGGAGATGATAGGGTATTTTGCAACCAGAGCTTTCCAGAATTCTACCATTTCTTCGGAAGTTCTTACGATTTCCTTGCCTGCCATCTGGCTTTCGCCGGGGAAGTAATATTTGCCGTCTTTTTCGTTATACAGTTCTGTTGCAGCAGCATCCAGAGCGATCTTAATGTCTTCGCCCCATTTGTAACCTGCCACTTCTACTGCTTCTTTGATCAGGTCGATAACAGCGTCTGCTGTGGGCAGGTCGGGAGCAAAGCCGCCTTCGTCGCCAACTGCTGTGGACAGACCTTTATCTTTCAGTACTTTTTTCAGTTTATGGTAGATTTCAGCACACATTCTCAGAGCTTCTTTGAAGGAATCTGCGCCAACGGGCATGATCATGAATTCCTGAATATCTACTGTGTTATCTGCGTGTTTACCACCGTTCATGATGTTCATCATGGGAACGGGCATTGTTTTTGCATTGAAACCGCCCAGGTACTGATACAGAGGCATATCCAGTGCTTCTGCTGCTGCTTTTGCCACTGCCATGGAAACACCCAGGATCGCATTTGCCCCCAGTTTACCTTTGTTGGGTGTACCGTCCAGTTCGATCATTGCTTTATCTACAGCGATCTGATCCAGAGCGTTCATACCGATGATGGCATCAGCGATGATGTCGTTTACGTTGTCTACTGCGTCCTGTACGCCAACGCCGTTGTATCTGTCGCCGCCGTCACGCAGTTCTACTGCTTCGAAAGCACCTGTGGAAGCGCCGCTGGGAACTGCTGCACGGCCCATGATGCAGTCATCCAGGATAACTTCTACTTCTACTGTGGGATTGCCTCTGGAGTCCAGAATTTCTCTTGCGTATACGTCTGTGATTTCGTAATAACCTTTCATATGTGTTTTCCTCCTTTTATGTCATGGGCTCCGCCCCCGACACCCCTGCTAGGGTGCGGGGCAAGGCCCTGCAATTACTTACTAACTAATAAGCTTTCGCCTGTCATTTCTGCGGGCTGTTCAATGCCCATCATTTCCAGCAGCGTAGGCGCAATATCTGCCAGTTTGCCGCCTTCCTTCAGACCAACACCATCCGTATAGTTCACCAGAATAAAGGGAAC
>JAFRZQ010000395.1 GCA_017442465.1 Anaerotignum sp.
CCACCACGGCTGCAGGAGAGATCTCCGGATTGATCGTATCCCGATTATCATATTCTCCGTTTTCCCTTGCCACATGAACGATCTCTACCGTTCCATATGCAAAATCGAATCGGGGCAGATTTTTTGTGATCACCCCGCCGTCCTCCGGCAAAGGCAGCACAAAGGAATAATATTCCGTGTTCGTTCCCGTCAATGTCGGCAAATGAAACCGTAAAGGAAAATCTTCTTCAGAACCTTCATACCAGAATTTCACGCCATTTACTATATTTTTATATTTTTCGTATTTCAGCTGTTTTCCGTCCGCATTTTCCACATACATTCTTTCTTCCAAATCATACTGATAAGGAATATCCACAATAAAATATCTGTTTCTGTTTTCCCGTGCCAGTTTTACTTCCTCAGAGGGAATGATGAAATATTCCACTTCGATCATATCCCCAACGATCGTTGCCCTTGCCGTAACAGTCGTATCATTCAAAGTCTGGGAATATCCCAGTTCTTCCGGCGTTTCCACCGTTTTCGGATCCACCAGCTTCAGATGGAATCTGCGGTCAAAGCCATTGATCGCGATTTCATATTCAAACACTCCATTTTTGACAGGAATCATTTCCTCACATTTTCTGGTATGACTTGTGATCTTTCCATCATCTTCTCTCGTATACCCAGATCTCGGTGCAAACATCGTCCGTTCCTTATCCTCGTAATAATAAGTGATCCGGAATCTTTCTTTCAGGATATCAGAAATTTCCATGTTATCCTCTTCATCCGGAAACTCCATTGCCTCCAGGCCCTCTCCTGTAAATGCAAATGTACCATGCAGGAGATTTCCTTCGCAATAAAAGTTTCTCAATTCCACTCTGATGCCATCCTGTTCCTGCACAGGATCATCGATCCAGACTTCGTAAACCTTTGCATCCGTATCATTGATATACAGACCGACGCCGGGCAGATCATGGAACAATCTCTGGAACGCCGCCATGATGGGTTTATGCCCAATGGCACCAACCACCGCGATACAAGCCACAGCTGCCGCCAAAAGTCTTTTTCTTCCCTGCTTTTTCTGCAGATCAAGGTCAATTTTCATTTCCTGCATCACACGATTTTCGATACGCTTTGCTGCCAGTTCATCCTCCATTTCCGGCAGATCTTCGGGCAGATTCCGCAGGATATCGTCTTCTTTCATGCTGTCAAACAGTTCATTCCAGTTATCCCTCATAAAATCCCCCTCCTTCCAGCGTTTTTCTCAGTTTTTCCAGACCTCGTTTTACTTTCTGGTCAACGGTATTCTCCTTTAATCCAAGGGCTGCTGCAATTTTTCTCGTCGGGTATCCATAATAATATTTCCAGATCAGGATTTTTTCATCAGGGTCTCCCAATGCCCGAATCGCAGCAAGGAGCATTTCTTTCTCCTCAAAGGACAGCCCCTTCTCCTCTTTCTCGAAACTTTCCTCCAGCGGGAGTGCCCCCTTTTTCATGGCTGCATCAAAGCGATCCGCCGCCCTTCTGCGGGCTACTACCGCAAGAAACCCACGAAATCCGCCTTTATCCATGTCGATTTTTTCCCTGTATCTATAGGCATCCAGAAAAACATCGCTAACACATTCCTCAATATCTTCCTGCGGAAATCCCGCCAACCTGTTTTTCACGATATGATAGCAATACCCCATATACTTTGCCATCAACGCTTTCATGCCTTCATTTGGTTTTTTCTGCAGCAGTTCCAGCAGTTTCTTTTCATCCATAACACTCCCCTCCTTTCCTTTTATACTTCTATTCTCCCAGAAGAATAAAAATCTGACAATATCTTCCCCTAAAAATGCCAAAAACCTTAAGAAAAATATTTCTTAAGGCTTTTTTCAAATTCATCTATTTCTCTGAATCAGCAGCACAGCTTCTTCGTAATCATCCTTATGCACAAAAATATGATATTCATAGTCCATAGCACTTTCTCCACGAGCCCCCGTATAAGCTCTGGTCCCTTCCATCAGGAGTACAGAGGAAGGGTTCGTTCGGTTGACTACTTTAATACGATAATCGATTCCTGCCCCCTGCAGGAGATAGCGAATCTCCGCCTGTTTGTTCATATCGTAAGTCATACAGAGTTCTCTTCTGTTCAAAATCGTGATCATCGAAATCCCCCCTATCTGCCTTTATATTCTCAGAAAAAATTGACTTCTACAAGCTTCTTTTTCAAAATGTAAGAAAACCTTAAGAATTTTTGCAAAAAAAAGAGAGTCTATACAGACTCTCTTTGCACTAGGGTAGCAGGATTCGAACCTGCGAATGACGGAATCAGAATCCGTTGCCTTACCGCTTGGCGATACCCCATTATAACCAACTTTTCAGCTGGCTTTGAGACCTGGGCTAGCTGGATTCGAACCAGCGAATGCAGGAGTCAAAGTCCTGTGCCTTACCGCTTGGCGATAGCCCAATATACGATAATGCATTTGCTGAAATAAAAAGCGCGAGACGAGATTTGAACTCGCGACCCTCGCCTTGGCAAGGCGATGCTCTACCACTGAGCCACTCG
>JAFRZQ010000396.1 GCA_017442465.1 Anaerotignum sp.
ATGGCCCTTATTATCTGTATGAACAGGTGAAACCATGGGCGCAGGAAGGCAGATTTTACAGACTGGAAAGACTGGATTACGGCATCTATCGTTTTACTTTTGATCAGGAAGCCTTCGGTTTTGGCCCCGGCAGTTTTGAAAATGCCGTAAAACTGGTGGCATATAACGAAGAAATGATGCGTCAGTATGATCTGGGCGTGATTTATGGTTACGATGATCAGGAAATCATTCTGCCTGCTCAGCACGTGGTCAAGGAAGGGTTTACGGTCATCGCTGTAAGAACAGATGAAAATGGTGAAACCGTTTATGATTTTGTGAAGCCCTCCAGTGATAAGGAAGGCGAATTTCGTTATACGCTGCTGGAAAATGAAGTGATTCTGCGAATCGATGACGCGGCGGATTATATCGGCTGTAGACTGTATCTGGGCGGCTGCGCCGTTTCCAGAGGGCCGGAGGGGAATATCCGTGCGGGAAGTCAGTTCCAGCCCATCGGGTACGACAGTGATGTAATCTTCCGTAACCCCGCAGCAGGGACAGGCGGCTGTTTCCCTGAAACGGTGAAGGAAGTACGCAGAAGATTGATCGATGACTTGCGAAAACACTATACTGCCGTGGAAGCGAAAGATTACGAAGAATTGGTATATACTACCCCTGAACTTTGCATCCATAAGGTGAAAGCGGTCAGAGACGATGTACGCAACTCCATTCAGGTGGTCGTAAAACCCATGAGCGACCAGCCCTTCCCGAAACTGAGCAGTATTTATGAAAAAGCCATTCAGGAACGATTGGAGCAGGCCCGTCTCCTGACGGTGAATATCGACCTGCAGCAGCCGGTATATGTGCCGGTGCATGTGAGAGGCACGATTTATGTGAAGCCTCATTATGAAGAAAGCAGAGAACAGATCGAAGCTGTTATCCGTCGGGAATTGGATTATATTTCAACAGAACGGAATTTCGGGGATAGATTCCACTTTGATGAATTGTTCCATCAGATCGAATCTTTGGAATGTGTAAAATATATTTATGAATTGTCGGTAACGCCGCAAAGTCTTCTGAATGCCAGCCAGAAAGGGTTGGATATTCAGCCAAAAGATAATTGTCTGCTGTATCCCGGCGAGATCAAACTGGAACTGAACACCACAGAGTAAGGAGGAGGACGTGATGGCAGAATATCGCAAATATTCCATAAAGAAAAACCGATTCCATCGTTCCTTCCTTTCCGGTATGAAAATAGAAGGAGAAGACAGCCTTCATTGTGAAGAATCTGTTTATCGCCGTTTGTTTATCACAGAAGCCATTGACGGCATTGAAGATAATGCCCAGTGGGGCAGGCTGCATATGGACTGGGAACTGGAAGAGGATATGGTCGTAACGGTTTCTGTTGCGGCAACGAATTCCCGGTATGTGTGGCTGGAAGAGGAACAGTATTATTTTGATGAAGTGCTGCATGATGAAGAAACAGCGCCGGAACTGAAGCGAAATTTCATGGAATATATCGGTGCAAAGAAGGCAGTCAATCAGAAGGACATCCTGCTGTATGATCTGGAAGGCAGATACCTGTATATCATGGTGGAAGTACTGGGACTGGGCAAAGGGAAGCTTTCTCATATTTATGTGGATAATCAGGGTGACCTGTTCATGGATACCTTCCCTGAGGTCTACAGAGACCACGGCAGCTTTTTCCACAGATACCTGTCTGTATTTTCTTCCCTGTACATGGATTTTCAGGAGAAGATTGACCATATTACAGAGATTCTGGATATCGATACTGCCCCTGCGGAGCTGCTGCCCACCTTCGGGCGCTGGATGGGGTTGGATATCAGCGGTGATTTCATGAAGGAAGAAAGATTGCGTCTTTTGGTGAAGGAAGCCTATCAGCTGAACCGCATGAAGGGCACGAAAGCAGCTTTGAAGCGTGTATCTGAAATTATCCTTGGAGAAGAAGTCATCATTCTGGAAAAGAATGTGATGCGGAGTGAAACACAGGCGGATACACAGGAATTATATGAAGACCTGTATGGTGATGGTACCTATGATGTGACGATGCTGGTGCATACCTATGTGCCGGAAAACCAGAAATCTCAGCTGATGTTCCTGCTGAATCAGTTCAAGCCTGTCAGAAGCCGCCTGAAAGTACGCTTCTTGGAACCCAAAGGCGATCTGGACAGTCATACATATATGGATATGAATGCTTTCGTGCAGGAAGCAGAACAGGGCATGCTGGATGAAAGACAGGGCATGGACGGCAGAATCCTGCTGCAGGAATGATATATTGAAAGCTGAATCAGAAATGATTTTTTGAAGAATAAGGAGGAAGAAACTATGACGATTACAGAAGTAAGAGAAAATGATGTGATCACTGTTTCCATCGAAGGCAGAGTAGATACAAACACAAGCCCTCAGCTGCAGGATGCCATCCTGAAAAGCTTCCAGAAGGTAAATCAGGTAGTGCTGGACTTCGAAAAATGTGCGTATGTTTCCAGTGCTGGACTTCGTGCGCTCCTGATCGGCCAGAAAACGGCAAATTCCAAAAAAGGCACCATGAAACTGATCCATGTGCCTGCTATTCTGATGTCCGTTCTGGAGGTATCCGGCTTTATCAATATTCTGACCATTGAATAAAGAACAGGGGCTTTCTGCGTGTTTGCGAGGCCCTGTTTTCGTATAAAAAATATGTTTTGCCCAAAGAGTAAGACAGAAGGAGGCGAAGACATTGTACGAACTGACTTTGTTAGCAAAAACAGAATATCTGGATCGGGTGATCGATTTTGTAAACGAGCATCTGGAAGCCAACGGCTGCTCCATGATGGCGCAGCTGCAGCTGGATATTGCTGTGGAAGAGCTTTTTGTAAATATCGCCAGCTATGCCTATCGTCCTGCCGATGGCCCTGTGACGATCCAGCTGAGCTTTGAAGGGGATTCCGTATCCGTTGTGTTCATCGATGGCGGCAGACCATATAATCCCTGGGAAAGAGAAGACCCTGATATTACCCTTTCTGCAGAGGAAAGAGACATTGGCGGTCTGGGGGTATACATGGTGAAGCAGAGCATGAACCATGTGGATTATTCCTATGAAGATGGGAAAAACATCCTGACTATCCAGAAAAATATTCAGGAAGAACTGTAAGAGGAGGGAATGGAATGGGAAAAGCGTTCAACTACGAAAGAGCAGAGCAGGAAGCCAATAAGATCGGCTTGGAATTTGCCAATAGTAATGATGTAGTGAAAGATATGAGCCGTGCCTATAATGTGGACTTTTCTAACATTAAAGTACACACAGACAGTGCGGCAGACAATAAGGTAAAAGCGGCAGGGAAGGATGCACTGGCGCAAGGGAATGATATTTTCTTCGGCAAAGGCATCTTTGAAAGCAGCGACCCTGCGGATAAAGGTCTGGTGGCCCATGAATTTGCCCACACCATGCAGCAGGGCGCGGCCATGGGCGGCGAAATGGCTGTGGCAGAAAGCGCGCCCATGGGCGTGGCACAGGGTGGTCTTGGCAGTTGGTTCAAACGCCATTTTACACACAAAGGCAGAGTAGCTCGCCGTGCAGAAAAAAAACCAATGGCTGATATGAATACAGCGATCAATGGTATTTTTGCGGGTGCGGGAGAAGCACCCCAGATGGCTGCGGGCGTGACCCCTGTAAGAACCGTATCCCATGAAGAGTTCCAGCATCAGAAGAATGCAGAGGCATTGAGAGGTGTTGCCGGGATGATGAGGGGAAGCACACTTGGACAGAGGGCTATTCTTGATAGCCCTGAAGATATGTTGCAGGCAGAACCTTTCGAAAATGTGGTGCAGGGTACATGGGCAGGTCCGGAGGAAATCACTCAGGATGCTACATTTGATAAAATGAGGCGTATGGGTCTTTTTGATGCTGATGCCAGTGCGAATGCGGCGATTCTAAAGAATAGAAACAAAAAAGAAATTAAAGAGTATCAAGGATGGAAAGATGGAGATATTCCTTGGTGGATATATAGTTTGGAAGTGAAAAGATGAAGCGATTGGCAGCCATGGGGGCATACCGCCTGTCCATGTACTTAAAAGAAGAAGGCACAACTACATATTGGGCGCAATACCCCCGTCTGCTGGACAGCGAAGTGACAAGGGAACTGCTGGAGGAACTGGAGGAAAACTATTTCGAAAGTTTCGAAGAAGAATCCGACGGTTTTGCCACACTTTCTCGCCTGCTTTCTCCCGAAGAGGAAGCGGGCCGCTTGGCGTGGACTTGTCTGGAACTGGCAGTCCTTCATTACATGAACAGCCAGATCGGCGAGGTGTTTGCATCTATCCACCCCGCAAGCAGAAATGGAGCGACCATCGCTCTGGCAGGGAAGCTCCTTTACGGCGAAGCGGCGGTTCTGGATGATTATGCCCTTCTGCAGGAGGCGTTCTCCCGCTGTGCATTGCTTCTGCAGGCAGAATACCCCGTCAGACAGATGGGGGATGCCACACTTCTGACAGATGACAGGCTCATCCAGTGGATGGAGGATGAAAAAAGTCTGCTGAGCCATCCCTTCGTGCAGGAAGGAAAG
>JAFRZQ010000397.1 GCA_017442465.1 Anaerotignum sp.
ATCCATAGGGGTTCCTGCAACAGAAAGGATTTCCCCTGTGGGCAGGCAGTTTTCATCGTTTTCCGTAAAATGACCCGCATAAATGCATACCTTATGGTCATCCAGATTCCCTGTCCCATGACCACTCAGATTGAAATAAGCGTGATTTGTCAGATTCACCACAGTGTCTTGATCTGCCTTTGCTTTATAGAAAATATGCAGCGCATTTTCTTCATCCAGATGATAGCAGACCTCTACCTCCATTGTGCCGGGGTAGTTTTCTTCCCCATCAGGGCTGGTGTAGAATAAATGCAGACCATCTGCCTGTTCTTCTGCCCTCCAGACTTTCTTATCAAAGCCCTCTTTTCCGCCATGCAGATGATTGGGCCCATTATTGATAAACAGATCGTAGGTTTTGCCGTTCAATGTGAACCGGCCTGCACCAATACGATTGGCAAAGCGTCCGATGACCGCCCCCACATAAGCGTCCTGCGCCTCATAGCCTGCCATATCATCAAACCCCAATGCAACATCCGTATCTGCAAAAATCAGGCTCTGCAGGGTCGCACCGTATGTCAGCACAGCCGCCTTTGTGCCATTTTTGTTTTCCAGCCACCAGCGCTCTACCGCTTCACCCTTTCTGGTTGTACCAAAAGGTTCTTTCCATATTTTCATGATGTTTTCACATCCTTACTTTCTTTTCGCACCAACAGATTCCATGAATCTGCAGAAGTATTTCTGACCATCTTCTGTGCGTTTATATACACCTGCATCTTCCAGTACTTCCGCAAATACCAGACCGATCTCATCCTCAACAATGCCATCAATGTTTTCTTCTGTGATCGTATCATATTTCTTCATGAAGTCTTCTGCCCAGTCTGCATGAAGTGCCGTTCTATCATCATTACGCAGATCTTTTCCTGTCAGGATCGCATCTTTCAGGGCATCCATTTCGCCCAGCAGTCTTGCGGGCAATACCGCCAGACCCATGACTTCGATCAGACCAATATTTTCTTTTTTAATATGATGCAGTTTTGCGTGGGGATGATATACCCCCAGAGGATGTTCCTCTGTTGTAATATTATTTCTCAGCACCAGATCCAGTTCAAATTTGCCATCACGCATACGCGCAATGGGCGTGATCGTGTTATGGGGTTCCCCATCTGTTTCTGCAAAAATAAATGCTTCTTCGTCTGTGTAGCCTCTCCAGGCGTTCAGGATCTTTTCTGCCAGATCTACCAGTCTGTCGCTGTTTTCATGTCTCAGACGGATAACAGACATGGGCCATTTTACGATGCCGGCTTCCACATCAGCAAATCCGTCAAAAACATATTCCTGTTCCACTTCTGCTGTTTCCATGGCGAAGGTATAACGACCGCCCTGGAAATGATCATGGGACAGAATAGAACCGCCAACGATCGGCAGATCTGCATTGGAGCCGATAAAGTAATGTGGCAGATATTTGATGAAATCAAACATCTTTTCAAAAGCACTGCGGTCAATTTTCATGGGAATATGCTCCCCATTGAAAGCGATGCAATGCTCATTATAGTACACATAGGGAGAATACTGCATGAACCAGTCCTTACCTGCAATGCGAATGGGAACGATACGATGATTCTGTCTCGCCGGGTGGTTCACTCTGCCGCCGTAACCTTCATTTTCCCTGCAAAGCATACATTTGGGATAACCGCTCTGAGGAGCCAGTTTTGCCGCCGCAATGGCTTTGGGATCTTTTTCGGGTTTGGAAAGGTTGATGGTAATATCCAGTTCGCCGTAAGCAGTTTCTGTTTTCCATCTGCGGTCTTTCGCAATGCGGTAACGACGGATATAGTCTGTATTCTGGCTGAAATCATAATACCAGTCAGTCGCTTTTTCCGCAGATTCCGCTTTCAGTTCCTGAAATGTTCTGATCACTTCACGAGGATAAGGGGTCATCAATCCCATCAATTTTGTATCCAGAATATCACGGTATACGATACTATCCTCAATGATGCCTTTTTCGCAGGCATAGTCCAGAAGTACCTTCAGGATGGGTTCCAGCTCTGTTTCGCCTTCGCCTGCAGGTTCTTCATATTCATCCAGCTGCAGTTCCTGCAGAATGCTGTTGATCACATATACTTCATCTTCTTTTTCGATCAGGCCTTTTGCAATGCCGTATTGCGCCAGATCCTTGATTGCGCGATAGATCATATCTTTTCCCCCTTAGTTTTTGAAGCCGTTGGGATGGGCCTGATGCCATTTCCATGCTGTGGAAATGATTTCTTCCAGACTATCCTGTTTGGGATTCCAGCCAAGCACTTTTTTCGCCTTTTCACTGGAAGCGATCAGCTGTGCAGGGTCACCGGCTCTGCGCGCCACTTCTTTCGCAGGGATAGGATGGCCTGTCACTTTTCTTGCCGTTTCCACCACTTCTTTTACAGAGAAGCCAACACCGTTGCCCAGATTGAAGATATCACTTGCACCGCCTTTTTCCAGATAATCCACCGCCAAAATATGGGCCATCGCCAAATCTGTCACATGGATATAGTCACGGATGCAAGTACCATCGGGTGTAGGGTAGTCATTACCGAAAATGCTGATAAATTCTCTCTGGCCATTGGGCACCTGCAGGATCAGGGGGATCAGATGGCTTTCAGGGTTATGCGCTTCCCCGATCTGGCCGCTGACATGGGCACCGCAGGCGTTGAAATAACGCAGAGAAACATAACGGATACCGTGGGCATTGGCTGTCCATTTGAACATTTTTTCCATAGCCAGTTTTGTTTCGCCATAAGGGTTGGTGGGTTCTGTTCTGTCATTTTCCATGATAGGCACTCTTTCGGGTTCGCCGTAGGTTGCCGCTGTGGAGGAAAATACGATCTTATCCACACCCTTTTCCACCATTACTTCCAGAAAATCTCTTGTTTTGCAGAGATTGTTTTCATAATATTTCAGGGGTTTTTCCACACTTTCCCCCACCAGAGAATATGCCGCGAAATGGATCACTGCAGAAATATCTTCCTTTTCAAAAACGTCTGCGATAAATGCTTTGTCGCTGATATCGCCCTGGTAAAATTTTGCATCGGGATGAACGGATTCCGCATG
>JAFRZQ010000398.1 GCA_017442465.1 Anaerotignum sp.
AGGAAATCGGCGTTGGTGAAGTTGCCACTGTGATGGGACGTTACTACGCAATGGACAGAGATAACAACTATGACCGTGTAAAACTGGCATATGATGCTATCCTTCGCTTCTTTCGTAGAATAATAAAATGCGCCTTCTTCTTTGTTGAAAAGTCTGCCTGCAGTCCTGCGAAGTCTTTGGATTTTGATATCTTGAGTATCCTCTTTAGACATTTGTGAAATAAAAAAGCCCTTTTCTTCCTCAAGGATGTATTCGCAGAATTCTCCATATTCTGCTTCCAGTTCCCTTCTTTTTTCTTCGTTTGTTTCGATCAGATCCGTGGTATACATCTCTTTTAACTGTCGTGCCATTCTAATACGTCTGTATCTATCGATTTCATCCAGAGGATTCAGCCTGTCGATAGCTTCTTTCATCTCTTTGGGGCTGAAATAGAAATCCATTTTTTCAAGCATAGAATCTTTTTCCGTGATGGTGTTTTCAATGACTTTCCCGTTGAGAATAAAGGCCTTCATATTTCCTTTTCCGCGCAGTTCCGCCAACTTTTTCTTAGCCTTATCCATCTGATTTTGGCCTTTCTTGCCAGAGATGGATTTTACTTTGGCGTTTATGTTCTTTTCTATGTACGTATTAACTGCGCCTTGTCCTGCATGCGTTTCGTGCTTGCGGACTTCCAGCATAGAACCATCGGCAAACTGATGGATTTCTTCCAGTTTAGAAGTATAAAGATAGTCCTTCTGCTGTTCAGTGAAAAAGGGATTCACCTCTTTCTTTTTTTCCTCCTCTTCCCTGATATTTCTGATTTGAATATTTTCTTTCTCCATTCTTTCAACTCCTTATTCTCCCAAATAATATGCGGTATATCCGCGCTTAGTGATTTCATAGTGTTTGCTCATGTGTTTCAGGATATTTACGGCGCTTTCATTTACCACAGACATCCGCAGAGGGAGAGGTTCTTTGCCGTGGAACTGGTTGACGCTGCCGATGAGTGCTTTCGCCGCCAGTGTTCCTTTGCTTTCTCTGGCATAGAGGAAACTCAGTTCCAGTTCTTCTTCATATTCCTTCATCAGGCATACTGCCTGAATATTTCCGTTTTTGTCCATTTCGCAGCAGCACAGATCCTGTCTGAAATCCTGTGGCATGTGTTTCAGTTCCCATGCAATCAGAGGATATCCCTGCTCCAGCGCATCCGCAAATTCCTGCCTTGCGCCGCGGCTCTGGTCAAAATATAGCTTTGGGGTCACCTTGTCTGTGGTGAAAGTTTTGCAGACAGAAGCAACTTCCTCTGCGGAAAGCAGTGCTTCAAAACCGGTTTCTTCTTCGATATAGAATGCCTGCAGGCTTTTCAGGAAAAGGAAAAATTCAGTATCCTCAGAAACAGCTTCAAAAGAAATCAGCAGGTTCATCTCTGCAGTACGCAGTCGCTCACAGAAGATCCGCATCATTCCTGTACCAATCCCCTGACGACGGTATGCTTCCTTCACCTCGATGCATTCCAGCATCAGCAGTCTGTCACCAGCTTCTCTGAAAAGCAGGATCCCTGTTGTTTCATCATCAGACCGGGCAGTTATCCCCTGCATTTTTCCTTCCAGAAGCAGATAATATTCCTGCATGGTCAGGTTTTCCGCTATAGCATCCATATATTCCTTTTTGATGATCTGATATGTAATCCTTTCCATATATGTTCTCCTTTTTCAAAATCTTAAGCGATTTCTTCCTTCTGCAAATCAATTCATTTCAGGTATAACATTCACAGGAATACCTCCAAAGACATTTGTCTTCGGATATAGTATATCATAATATTCTACTTATTCACTAAAGATTTGATAAATTTTATATCATTCGCATTTCGTCCTGAAAACCATAAAAAAATCCGTCTTTTACAGACGGATTTTTTTTGTTTTATTTACTTAAATCAGATGAAACAGATCCATTATACTGAAGTGCCAGCATCGTAATATCATCAAACTGCGGTGCTTCGCCTGCAAAGGCATCCACATCCGCCAGAACCTTTCTGCAAAGGCTTTCTACATCCAGATCTTTACCTGTATTCAAGGTCTGCAGCAGACGTTCTTCTGCAAAAAGTTCTTCCTCCATATTCACCGCATCTGTAACACCATCTGTATACAGATAGATCATATCTCCGGGATTCAGCTGCATTTCGCCTTTTGTATAAGGGAAATCTTCGATCCCCGCCAGTACAAAACCAGCATTGCCTTTCACATATTCGAAGCTTCCATCTTTTCGTTTCACTACAGGAGGGTTATGTCC
Organism: Anaerotignum sp.; assembly: GCA_017442465.1. Classification (GTDB taxonomy): domain Bacteria; phylum Bacillota; class Clostridia; order Lachnospirales; family Anaerotignaceae; genus Anaerotignum_A. Next base: position 2,269 of record JAFRZQ010000398.1, read on the forward strand.
TGCGTTGACGATATCCACATGGCCGGTCTTCAGATCAATGATACCCATCCATGCCGTTACAAACATACCTGCATCATTGTTTTCACACAAATGATTATTGGCTACTGTAAACACTTCATCCAGCTCCATGCCACTTTCTGTCAGGCTCTTGATCATCGTCTTCGCTGTCATCATAAACATAGCCGCAGGAATCCCTTTACCGGAAACATCTGCCATCAGGAAGGCCAGTCTGTCTTCCCCTAACATATAGAAATCATAGAAATCCCCGCCAACTTCCTTCGCTGCTCGTACAGATGCAAAAATATCAAATTCACTCTTATCCGGATAAGGCGGGAACACTCTTGGCATCGCCGAAAGCTGGATCGCTTTTGCATATTCAAGTTCCTGATCGATACGGGCAGCAGCCTCATCAATATATCGTTTCAGTGTTACTACCGTTTCGTTAATATCATCAGAAAGGGATGCAAATTCTTCATTACTGCGTACATCTACTGTCACATCCAGATTACCATCTGTAATTTCCGCCAAAGAATTATTGATCTTTCGAATATTGTCTACAATCAATTTTTTGATCAGATAATAAACCAGAATAAATAATGCAGCAAAAATAACGATTTCCATGAATATAGTCAGGTAAACAGATACATCTCTTAAGAAAAATGCTTCGCTCTGGGGCATAACGCCAATGATATAATATCCTTCTGTTTTTTCATAAATACAATACGAAGAAATGCCATGAATCTTTTCAACAAAAGCTTCCCCTTCGCTTACTTTTTCTGTATCCAGCCAAAGGCCCGTCGTTTCCAGATTAGTACCTTCATTTCCATGGATATCACTGACGATATCCCAGTTGTGGTCAACAATGATCAGGTATCCTTCTTCCCCTATATGTCTGTTTTTGGTCAATCCATTTACAATAGCAGAAATATCCTTCTGGAAATTCCACGCATCATAACCGACCTGAACAAATCCGCCGTTTTTCAACGCAACCCCTGCATATTTCCGAGAAATTGTTCTGTCATAAGAAACCGGCCCATAGCTCTGTACAAATTCCCTTTCTCCATCCAGCAGTACCATAAATGCCGCAGACTGACTGCCGGAACGCATATCATATCCAAGAAAATCTTTATATGTACTCGCAGCAATCACACCATTTTCATTGATCACATTTATTTCCGGAATATCATATTTTTTACTAAGTTCTTCTAACCTGGAACCTGGTTCATTTCCAGAATTTTCGATCAGAGAAGCCACCGTTCTTGTCAGTTTCAGCAGATTTTCATTCGATGCATCATGTATATCGTTCTTCACATCCGCAATAATCAGTGAAAGCAGATTTTCCGCATTGCTTCTGGACAGTTCTGTCTGCAAAACATGAGAAAACAAAGTTGTTACTGCAAAAGCAATCAGAATTACCAGAGCAAGCCAACGCTGGAATGTCTGAGATATTTGTTTCAATTCCTGTGCAGTTGCAGTTTTCTGTCGACCAATACCGGACACAATCATTACTGCCAGCATAACAGAAAGACCATTCAGCACGAT
>JAFRZQ010000399.1 GCA_017442465.1 Anaerotignum sp.
GGATTTCAGAACGTTTCGCCAGTTCATAATAGGAAAATCCACGCTTTTCACACAATTCTTTGATTCTTGCGTTTACATTAAAGTCTTGCGACATATCGTGTCACCTTTCCTGAATGATCGTTATGGTATTCTGTTTGCATTTTACCTTTTTTATTCCGAAAAACATAGATGAATATAATCGTCATAATTAGAACGGAAAAACGTTGTATGAAAAAAGTTGAACGGAAAAAATTTGCAGTATTTTATAATAAAAAGAATGGAAAGGTTTCACCGATAAAAAGAGGGGACGGACTATGCGAAAAGAAGAATTACAGGCAAAAATAAACCAAGCAGACCATACAGCAGAGGATATGAGAAGAATTGCAGAGTCCTATTTGCGGGGGGATGTGCTTAGAGACGTAATTGCAGCAGAAGCGTGGCTTTCCAGAGCCATTGCATGTGAGGATGGGAAAGAATCTATGATTGCTATGGTTCTGCTGGCAAAGGAAATCCTTGGAAAAGAAAGGGCTGTTTCAGAGGAGGACCGTACGGAGATTGAAAAAGCCTTTGCAGAAAGCGCTGGAGAGGAACGAGAGAAATATTTATACATAATGAGAGAACTGGATTCGTTTTACAGAGAGAATGAAACATTATAACGTTGTAAATAAAACGGTTAAACGTTATAATGGTGGTTATAGATGATAATGTACCAGGAGGGGGGAAACATATGGATAAAAAATCGCGTTTTGTAGGATTTAGCAGGACAGTTCTGATCCTTGGCCTGATTGCAGCAGTTGTCTTTTTCAGTGTGGAAAAGTATGGCGGCGGCTTTGATTTTGGCAAACCCATTGCCGAAGGCACCTTCGCAGAGAATATGGAATGGAAACTGAGCAAAAAAGGGAAACTCACACTGACAGGTGTGGGGGCGATCCCGGATTATAACGGCCTTTGGATGGAAGAAAATGAACTGGATGCAGAAAAAGGCTATGCCCCCTGGGCGGAGCATATGCAGGAGATCACAAAGGTAGTTCTGGATCCTGAAATGACACGCATTGGCGAAAACGCCTTTGCCGGTGCGGAAAATCTGAAAACCGTGGAACGATTTGGCAAAATGGAGGAAATCGGACGCTGGGCCTTTGCCTACACGGGGCTGGAGACTATGGAATTTCCTTTTGGTCTGAAAAAAATTGAACCCTTTGCGTTTCAGAACTGTGTACAGCTGAAAGAAGTGTTCCTGCCTTACCGTATGCAGACGTTGGAAGCAGGCTCCTTTCTGAACTGTACGGCACTACAGGGTGTGACGATCCGGCCCCATACGGAAGTGAAGGTGGCTTGGGACTGGAATGGAAGACGTTATCTGCCTTTTTCCTGCGAAGTGGACGGAAAATACGGTTTGCCGGAAAGGCTGACAGTTTATACTTATCAGTCATCTGCAGCTAGAAAATTTGCCCAGAACTATGGAGTACCCTATGCTTTGGCAACGGAAGGCTATTGCGGTAGTCATGTTACATGGACTTATGATACAGAAACAAAGACATTGACTCTGGAAGGCTTTGGTCCTACATGGGTATATTCTATTCCATGGGAAGATATGGAGGCCTGGTATGGAGAGTTCCCTGCGGATTGGGTTTATACGACAGAGCCGGACTGGTGTTACAGCTATAAGAATGAAATTGAAAAGGTCGTTATCGGGGCTGGGATCACAAATTTGAATAACTGTATCTTTGCAAAGCTGCCTGCACTGCAAGCGGCGGAAATTCCCAGTACGGTTGAACTCCTCGATAGAGCATTCTATGACTGTGATAGTCTGGAAGAAATCGTTCTGCCGGACGGTGCACTCTGGATTTGGATCGGATACGAATCCTTTGCATATTGCAATAACCTGAAAAAGGTGGAAATCCTGAGCAGAGAGGCCTGCATCGATGAGAGGGCTTTCTATGGAGCAGACAGCTTGCAGGAGATCCGCTTTAGCAGAAATACGTACCCAGACTATACAGAAGAGGGTTCTGATGATTTGGGCATTACAAAAAATGCTGTGCTTCATGTATATGAAGAAAGTAAGATGCATCAGTATGCTATGGAAAATGGACATACCTGTGAACTGATTGAAAGGAAATAAAGGAAGAAGGAAATTATATGAAATGTAACCGTTTAATAAGGACATTACTTAGTATGATTATTGCAGTAGGTCTTTTGGCTGGCTGTGGCGGATCTAAAGAAGCATCCGCTTCAGAAGATGTTGAAATTCAAAAAGCGATTGAACTGGGATTTGTAAGTGATGATTTACATGGAGGATATGACAAACAAATCAAGTATGCGGAATTCTGTAGTATTTTGGATGCAATGATCGAAGAAGTGCGCCCAGAGTGCTTGGAAGCATGGAAAAAATCTTCTGCTGCCTATAGGGATGCAGATGATCTAATGACAAGATTTGAAGGAATGGCAGTGCTCTTTTATGCGGCTGAAAGCATTGGATTGGATGCGGTTGGGATAGATGAGGCTGTTCCTCTGGAGGAGTATATGCCAGATGGTATGGATTTTTGGGAAGGCATCACATGGGATTACCCTCTTCTCTCGAATATTGAACAGACATACTATAATGAAGAAGTTGCTTCCAGCAATTATGCTTGGCGCTGTGAATATCCATATTTGAATAATGCGGGCTGGTTTGCACAGCAAAGTTCTTATGGAAACGGAAAAACGTATTTTGACTACAATGAAAACTATATGCTTTGCTTTGGCGATGCTTTGACTCGCGGGGATGCGATCCGCTCGGTGGAACGATTATATGAAACAGCAATATTGGCGACATATACGGCTGCAGAGCAGATAAAGTGCGGTGTGACGGAGGAAACGATCGCTTTGGCGAATAAAATGCCTGCAGTTGCTTATAATGCTTTGCCGGATTGGAAAGGACATAATATCGAACGACGGTTTGAAGTAAATCGTTTTGGTCTTGGCAGAAACTATATGAAAGAGGAAATAGATGCCCTTGCGGCGAGTGGATTTGATTTTATTCGCGTGCCTTTAACATTTGATCAGTTTTTTGAAGGAAAAAGCACAAGTCGTGCCTGTGCGGCTGCCTTCGCATCTCTGGATCAGTTGATCAGTTGGTGTGCACAGTATGGTATCCATGTTTGTTTAGATCTACATGATATGCCAGGCTTTACAACGAATGGCGATGATAGAGATGATATCTTATTCTGGGACGCGGAAAGCCAGAAACTTTTTGTGGAATTCTGGAGTTTCATGGCAGATCACTATAAGAGCGTTCCATCCAATCTATTGAGTTTTAATCTGCTAAATGAGCCTCATGGTACCAATGAAAAGCAGTTGACAGATGAAGTGTACTCTGCAGTTATGAAAAAAGTGATCCATGCAGTTCGGGAAGTATCTCCCGATAGATTGATGATCGCCAGCACTTTAGGGGTAATATGGGGTGAGCCTGTTCAAGGACTTGCAAAGGAAAAGGTTGCACAGGGATTCAGCGGTTATCTTCTTGCGGATGAAACCGAACAATGGCCCTTTTATTATATCAATCAGTGTTTCCATGCGGCAGAAGGAGATATTGTTCTCAAAGGAGATTTTAACGCTGGAACGGAAGTAATCCTTATGCCCCATTCCTATGCGGACGGAACCTATGTGGTTAAAGCGGATGGGACACAAATCGGTAAGTTTATGGTGGATGCCAATGCTGCTGGCGAAAATGGATGCAAAATGGTTGCAGGAAAGGGGACAGTGGAATGGAATTGGAAAGGATATTATCGCTGTACCATGACACTTCCCCAAAATTGTAAAGAGATCCGTATTTCTGAAACGGAAAATGGCTACGGAGAAGTTGTGGGAATCAAAGTGAAGAATGATGCATTTATGGTGACATTAAATGGTGATGTGAACCATGTCGGGCATCCAACACCAGCAGTTTTGACGATCGGTGCGGATGGAATGGTTACGGCAAAGGAACTTGAGTCACTGCGCCGTGCGGATCGTGCAATGATCCAGGAATTGTTACAGCCTTGTCTTGCTTTTGGTGAAAAGTACGATGTTGATTTTATGATTTTGGAATGCGGAACGCAGTTTACGATTCCTGGTGATGTTGCCTGTGCCTTTACAGAGGATTACCTTTCTGTAATGGATGCCTGTGGTATTCCTTGGGCTTGCTGGGCAGATCACTATAGTCCATTGATTCACAAACAGATTCCGGAAAGAAGACTGATGATTGATGGGGAACAGTGGTTGAGAGAAGGTCATACATATAACAATATTACTGAAAACTATATTGTTGATACAGAGTTGATGGAAGTTTATAAGAATCATATGAACTAGAGCAGGATAATAGTCGGCATAAACAGTGTTGGCTATTATACAAGAAGAAGGGGAATGTATGAAATTTAAGCGTTTAATGAGCATATTGTTAAGCATGATTATGGTAGTAGGGCTTCTGGCGGGCTGTGGCAGTTCAGAAGTAAAAGCAGCAGACTTGCCAACAGAAGCTAACGGTGCTGCATTGCCAGGAGATGAATATGACCGTGGCATCTGGTATGGCTTTATGCCGGATGAACTGGCTGGTGCGGAACTTAGCAAAGTGGTTACATGGAAGCAGTATTGTACGATGCTGGGGAATATGATTCAGAGATATGATGCAAAAGCATATCCTGAATGGGAAAAAATGACGGCAGAAATGCCTGAAACTGCAATGAAAAGAGACGGGGCTATGCTGGCGCTGCTTTTTGCCGGCAAAGTAATTGGCATGGATGATTTTAATGCATGGAATTGGCCTCCGGAATTCGACTGGGGAAGCCAGTGTTCCTGGGACTATCCCCTTGATTGGGACAAACCAATGATGTTTATGGGGAATCAGGAAGAAAACAGCATCTGGCCCGGGATTCTTTATAGTTTTGGTTTCCGTGCATCTTCCGTTACAAGACAGTGTTTAATGGATATGATCGATGGCAATCCAGGACTTGATAAAGATTTTACACTGGATATGGCAATGCGCTCTGTTGTACGTCTGTATGAATCTGATGACGATATTGCCTATAACTATGCATGTGCAATGCTGGAACAGGTAAAAGAAACACCGGAAGGCCAGAAAATCATTGCTGCTGCAGAAGAACGCAAACAGGCGATTTTGGCAAGTGAAACAAATATTGTAAAATCAGATACATACATTCAGGGTGAAACCTATACAGGAACAGCGTACTATGTGTCCAATAACGGTAACGATAAAGCAAACGGGAAAAGCCCTGAAACAGCATGGGCCACTTTAGACCGTCTTTCTTCTGTAAATTTCCGCTTTGGTGATGTGATTTTCTTTGAAAGAGGCGGTATCTGGCGCGAGGCAATGCTTCCTTACAATATCCGCAGCACAGAGGGGCTTACACTTTCTGCCTATGGCGAAGGCGAAAAACCTCGTTTTTACGGTTCTCCCGAAAATGGTGCCGGTGCAGAAAAATGGGAATTGTACTATGATGGCAGCAATGGCGAAAAAGTGTGGAAATTCCATGAAAAAATGGCAGATACCTCTGTGATTGTTATGAATGGCGGGGAGACATATGCAAAAAGGGATCTTGCATATTGGAATGGCAATAAATATCTGAAGGAAAATGATTTTTCTAAGGAGTACATTGTAGAACAAGAATTGAAGGATATGGAGTTCTTTACAAAGATTCTTTACAAAGCAAATCCTTGTGATGCTAGCCATATTTATTATGACGATAATATTGATGGCAATTATATTTTGCTTGAAGGAGAACTATATCTCAGATGTGACGAAGGTAATCCTGGTGAAGTTTTTCAGTCGATTGAATTTTCCACAGCACATCCCTTTGGCGATGGTGTAGCAAATTATACTACACTGGATAATCTGAATGTTAGCTATTGCCGTCCAATTTGTGCTGGCGGCAGAGATGGAAACTCTACCGATTATTGGTATGTTCAGAACTGCGAATTGAGCTGGGGTGGCGGTTATATTGCTTTTTTCGCAGATGAGAATAATCCTTATGGTGCGAATATGGGATATTACTGGATGGATGGCGGATTCCCGAACTGCAACGGTAGTGGCAATCGTATTCGCAATAACTATAGCCATCATGCCTATCAGGAAGGCCCTACCCTTGAAACTTTTGCAGATGACTCGGATCTTTGCTGTGATACAATCATGGAAGGGAATCTGACAGAGTATTGTTTGATGGGGATGCTGCTGATCAACTGGGACAATGAAATAAGAGAACCACATATCTTCAGTAATATTTACTATAGAGACAATATGGTTCTTTATTCAGGATTTGAAAATTTTTATAATGTGTATCCTGTTGAAACAACTGTAGAAGGATGGTATGGAACTCTGGGACTGCGTGTCATGGATACACATGCAATCGGGTTTAGCGAACAGCCTAATGCCCATGATGGCACAGTATCAATCAGTGACAATGTATTCGCATTTTCTGGCAGTCAGTTGATATTCAATGGTGGTATGACAGAGGAATACTCTGATATTTTCGATGGAAACACCTATGCACAGCTTCCGGGCATGGTTTGGTTGACATGGATGACTTATCCTCATTATGATGCACAAATATACGAATCTGTTTGCGACCCTGAAGAAGCGATCATTGAAATCGTGAAAGATGAAAATGCAACGATTATTTCTTTTGATTAAATATTTGATGAATGATACTGACTTAAAAAATCTATATTTTATTCATGTGATATAAAAGAAAGAAGGGATAGAATGAAGTGGAAAAGCAAGAAAAAGCTTAGCTTATTTTTATCGATTGCCCTGTTGTTTGGCAGTATTCCTATCTCGGTCGCAGCAGCAGATAATGGTAAAACAATTAGGATAGTAGTTGATGGTGTTGTTCATACATGTCCAGTTAATGTGCAGAATGGGAAATGGTTTATCACTAAATCAAATGCTGAAAAAATCTTTGGAAATTCTAACAATTTAACTGGTGGCAGCATTGATCTTCAACAATATGCAAAAGCAAGAAACATCAGCTATGAACAGGATACAGTTTTGGATGCCGCTTATTTTCATACGTATGAAACCTATTCGGGCGTAGAGCGTTCCTCTTTTTATCGAGCATTTACTGAAGGATTGGTTGATGAAAGCTGGCGTAGTCGTACACAACAACAGATTTCCAGTAAAGATTATCGTGCTATGCTGGCAAAATTAGTACAGACATATGCTCCAGACAAGATGGCTTTTTTTGATCAGCAAGTTTCTAAAACAGAAAATATGCCTATGACAAGAGGACATGGTTTTATGATGGCATATTTTGCGGCGGTTTGCTTAGGGGCTGATACAGTCAACAATCATTTTGATCATACCAAAGCTCATGGCGGCGACTTCTGGGATGGTGCAAAAGATGCTGAACGCTTATTTCCGCATATCTATGATGCAAAGACTGTCCATATGAATTATGAGATGTATCCCGGCGACAGGATTACATTCCAGAACTATTTCGAAGCGGGATATTTATGGTCTGTTTGGCATAGTTCTCCGCTCACGGATGAACAGATGTTTACCTTTGATGAACGTGCTGGCAGTATGCATCAGAAAAAACCTTTGACTGTATTTGATGCAGTTTGTACTCTGACCAGACTTTATGACTGGGTCCATTTTACAGCACCACAATCTGTATCGGTTACTGATCCGCAGGCAGTTACACCGAATCGAAACATTTTGACAGATTTATTGATTAAAAAGGCAAACCAGAATCCAACAGTTACAGCTGAACATCATCCAAAGTGGAATGGATTTACGTTTAATCGTGAATATTCTCGGGAAATTGACCCTAATATCACCTCCCATCTGATTATATCTGCAGATTGGGGATTTAACAGTGCCAGTGTAAAATTTGATTATGAGTCTTTGTTTGATACAGAAATTACAAAGGTAAATATGGAAAACCTTCTGTTGCTGGATGAATTCATTGCTACAGCTATCCAGAATAATATGCACCTAAATTTGGTTGCTACTACATTGCCTGGCCGTACCTGTCAAAATGATCAGGATACATATACTTCTATTGGAGATTTTGATTTGTTTATCAATGCTAAAAAACAGGAGAAAGCAAATGCCGTCTGGGCACTTTTGGCAGAGAGATATAAAAACATTCCCAGTGATTATTTGTCGTTCACGCCATTCTGGGAGGCTACGAATCATGCTTTGAGTACAGGGCTTTCTCATCCGAACTATAGTAGCAAAGATGTTGGGAAATATTTGAATTCCGTTATCAATGTTATTCACGCAAAAGATAGTGATCGTCTGATTATCTATGAAGCTACCGCTAATACATACGATCCTTTTACAGAATGCAGCGATACTGTAAAGCAGATACAAGGGCAGTCCAACATTATGATAAAATACAATTTTGCTGATGAACCTTTCCTTTATTATCGTATGCCTGATGAACAGGGGGCTCATGTGGATTTTGCGTTCCAGAGCAATTTCCTGCCAGAATATCCTGCATATATATATTCCGTGAGAGACCGAGTCGATGAAAAGCATCCTCTGACTCTGGATGGTTGTTTGCCTGCGGGAACCGTATTAAAGTTGTATTTGGAAAAAAGTGATAATGCTACGTTGAAGATTATGGCGGATGATGAGACCCTATACAGCGAAAAACTGAAAGGAAAGACCTATAATACAACTGTTCCAAAGGGGAGATCCATGGCTTACGCAACCAGTGATAAATATGTCAGCGTGACTCTTCCAGAAGATGCGAACCAGATCATGATTGTTTGCGATGGCGGCGGCTTCGACTGGAGCGGTATGGATGTTACGTTGCCTGCAAAATATGCTGTAGAACGATGGTATAATGCATCAAACTATGATGTTTTTCAGGGAAGAGAAAAGGAAGAAGGCTTCTTTTTGAAGAAAACATCAACGGTTATGATCAGCCCTAACAATCGTGACGGAAGCACAAAACTCACAATCTATGAAGATGTGACCTATAGTTCCGAAGCAATTTTTGAAAAATCCTCTAAAGAAACCATTGTGGATTGGGCAAATAAATACAAAGCTTTTGATGGAAACTGTGTGATCCGTATAGAGCCGACCCAATATGGCGGAAGGGACTGGAAAAACGCGATTGCGTATTATACCGATGTCCTCGAGTTATTCGGTCAGGCTGGATTTAGCTGGTTTTCTAATGAATGGGAGCCTATTACTGACAAAGGTGAAATCGTTGGAGGTATACCTGTTCCATATAAAGATTTTAAGGATTTCAATCCAGAAATGCTGAAATTAATGCAGAAATACCAGAACATAATAAGATAACAAATAAAAAATGAAATAATAGAAACCGCTGATATGATTTATATTAGCGGTTTCTATTTATGCGCAAATTTGTAAAATCAAACGCATGATTGTAGAAGTAAATGTAGGGTTTTTCGGGCATTTCATTGTGGATCTGGAAATGAACCATCTGGCCAGATGCAGAACATAGACGGTTGATTCATGATTATTGGGTATGGAACATGGAACGATTAGTTTGATTGGTAATGAAAATTCCAAATATGATATGTGGAGTAATTACCTCGATTAAATTGGAACACAGAGCTATACCTATGACAACGGCTTCAGCGAAACATTCCCTGTGAATAATACACCGGTAAATCTGGTTCGTGAGCGTATGGTGAAATAAAACAGTAAAATAGAAATAAGCCCTTTGGTAAATCCAAGGGGCTTGTTTTATATCATGTTCTTGACATGGGATGACGAGAGGGTAAACTGATAATATAAGAGGATTCGATAAGGATGAGATGGCCTATGGAAGAAAAACGGTGCTATGGATGCA
>JAFRZQ010000400.1 GCA_017442465.1 Anaerotignum sp.
GAAGCAGAGATGTTTGCACAGATGGCACGCTCTCTGGAAGTTATGAAAGAATCCGTTCAGGAAGGCATGGACAGAGATAAACGTTCTGCGTCCGGCCTGACAGGCGGCGACGCGTTCAAAATGAACGAAGCGCTGATGGGCGGCAAAACAATCGCAGGTCCTTTCTTCGGCAAAGCAATGGTAAAAGCCATCGCTGTTGCGCAGACAAATGCTTGCATGGGCAGACTCGTAGCATCTCCTACAGCGGGTTCCTGCGGTATTCTTCCTTCTGCACTGCTGACTCTGCAGGAAGAACGTAATATCCCTGATAAAGACCTGGTAATGGCGCTGTTTACAGCATCCGCAATTGGTATCGTTATCGCAACGAATGCCAGTGTAGCAGGTGCAGCAGGCGGCTGTCAGGCTGAATGCGGCGCAGCAAGTGCTATGGCTGCAGCAGCTCTGGTCGAACTGTGCGGCGGCACACCCAAGCAGTGTGAACATGCTTGTGCGATCGCACTGAAAAACATTCTGGGTCTGGTATGTGACCCCGTTGCAGGTCTGGTCGAAATCCCCTGCATCAAAAGAAATGCCGGCGGCGTTGGCAATGCTCTGGTAGCAGCTGAACTGGCTCTGGCAGGCGTGGAAAGCCATATCCCCGCAGACGAAGTCATCGTAGCGATGAAAAAAGTCGGTGATATGATGTCTCCCACACTGAAAGAAACAGCAGAAGCTGGCCTGGCAACAACACCTACAGGCAAAAAACTCTGCGAAAAAGTATTTGGTTGATGCAAGAAGCAAACCCGCATACTTTTCATATTTTACTTTTTCGTACAACCGTATCGTAACAACGCAATCATAAGTATTACAATTTAATAGGAGAAGGTAAACATGAATATTATTCAGAAATGGAATAGCATTTCCTTAGTTAAAAGAATTCTGTGCGGCCTGATCATTGGTGCTATCCTGGGTCTGGCTGTTCCTCAGGTAACTGCAATTGGCATCCTGGGTACACTGTTTGTAGGCGCTCTGAAAGCGATCGCTCCCATCCTGGTATTCTTCCTGGTAATGGCTGCTCTGGCTTGTGGTCAGGAAGGCGGCGGTAAAACAATGGGTCGTGTAGTTGTACTGTACCTGGTTGGTACATTCGCAGCTGCTGTAATCGCTGTACTGGCTTGCCACTTCATCCCCGTAGTTCTGCCTCTGGGTTCCGGTGCTTCCACAGAAGGCTGGACAGCTGCTGGCGGCGTTGGCGAAGTATTCGCAAACCTGCTGTCCAATATCGTAGCTAACCCCATCGGTTCCATGGTAAACGCTAACTACCTGGGTATTCTGTTCTGGGCTGTAATCTTTGGTCTGGCTCTGAAAAAATCTTCCGATTCCACAAAGAAAGCTCTGAATGATTTCTCTGAAGCAGTTACATTCGCAGTTAGAACAGTAATCTCCTGCGCACCTTTCGGTATCATGGGTCTGGTATTCACAACAGTATCCGAATCCGGTCTGGGTATCTTCACAGAATACGGTAAAGTACTGGGTGTACTGGTAGGCTGCATGGCTTTCGTAGCTCTGATCCTGAACCCCATCATCGTATGGACACAGATCAAATCCAATCCCTACCCCCTGGTAGGCAAATGTCTGAAAGATTCCTTCATCACAGCTTTCTTTACAAGATCCTCTGCTGCTAACATCCCTGTTAACATGACACTGTGTAAAGAACTGGGTCTGGATGAAGACAACTACTCCATCTCCATTCCTCTGGGCGCAACAATCAACATGGCTGGTGCTGCTATCACAATCACAGTTATGACTCTGGCTTGTGTAAACACACTGGGTATGGATGTGCCTCTGGCAATGAAAATCCTGCTGTCCTTCGTAGCAGCTATCTCCGCATGTGGTGCTTCCGGCGTAGCTGGTGGTTCCCTGCTGCTGATTCCTCTGGCTTGCTCCCTGTTCGGTATTTCCAATGATATCGCTATGCAGGTTGTAGGTATCGGTTTCATCATCGGTGTAATTCAGGACTCTTGCGAAACAGGTCTGAACTCTTCCACAGACGCACTGTTCACAGCTGCAGCTGAATTCCACGATTTCAAAGCACAGGGCAAAGACATCTGGGCTTGGAGAAAGAAATAATCTTTCGAAATATATTTTAGCAACAAACATTCATACATAATTTATAAAATTACGGTTGGTACGAACCCCCGTCGCGAATAGCGGCGGGGTTTTTCTTTATCTTTTCTGGGTTGTATTTTTCTCCATAATTCTTTATAATAGATTCAAGTTATGCAAAGGAGGGGCGAATATGATCGTGTTACTTGCAAAAAGCAGATTACTGAAAGGCAAAGAAAAGGAATTTATCTCTGTTGCTGAAAAACTGGTAAAAGCCACACGGGAAGAGCCGGGTTGCTTATATTATGATCTGGTACAGGATACTGCAGATGAACAGGTTTTCTTTTTTGTAGAAAAATATACAGATGAAGCAGCGGTAACTGCACATATGGAAAGTGTTCATTTTCAGACCTATGTTACGATGATGAATGCCTTCAGAGAAGGTCCCTCTCAAGTGACAAAATGTGTAACTGTTGATTTTTAAGTGGAACAAAAGAGAAGAGTGATATCATGTCGGTTCCGAAGCTTTACAGAAAAAGATATATGCCTATGGAAGTGATTCATCTGAAGGATGATATCATTACATATCAGGAAGAGAATATTATGGTGACAAAATGGGATGTGCTGCATCCCAAGGCAAAATTCAGCCATGGTGTATCCTGTTATTATATGGATAAGGGATGGAAAATCAGTAAGTTTTTGAATAAAAACAACGAATTGGTCTATTATTACTGCGATATCATTGATACAACATATAATGAGGAAGAAAACTTCTATATTTTCACGGATCTTTTGGCCGATGTGATCATTTATGAAAATGGCTTTGTAAAAGTGGTAGACCTCGGTGAAATTGCGGAAGCTCTGGAGGAAGGTATCATTACAGCACGGGAAGCAAAACTTTCTCTTTCCAGGTTGGATGCTCTTCTGGAAGTGATATATGGCGGCGGTCTGCCGGAAATGATCGCATTTATGGAACAAAAGGTGTGATTCAATGAGTAACATACATGAGGGACATCGGGACAGGATGAGACTTCGTTTCCTGCAGGAAGGTGCCGAGGGCATGGCTACCCATGAAATACTGGAAATGCTCCTGTACGGTACCATTCCCAGAGGTGATACCAATGAGATTGCCCATCATTTGCTGGATGATTTCGGATCCATTACCAATTTAATAGAAGCAGATCCGTATGAAATTGCAAAAACAGCCGGAGTAGGGGTGAAAAGTGCGGTTTTTATCTCTCTGCTGCATGAACTGGTACGCAGGTATGAAAGAGAGAAGACCGATCAGAAGCCATCACTGACATCACTTCCCCGTTCTGTAGATTATTGCAAGGCACTTCTGGCATATCGTCCAACGGAATGTTTTTATGCAGTCTGCCTGGACAGCCGCAGAAAGATCATCCATACATCGAAAATTTCAGAAGGAACGATCAATGATGCGACGGTCAGTCCTCGCATGGTAGTAGAAAAGGCATTGCGATACAAGGCTACGGGCGTGCTGCTTTGTCATAATCATCCCAGAGGAAGCGTGAAACCTTCTTATGAAGATATCCGTATGACAAATCAATTGAGAAGGATGCTTGTGCCCCTTGGTGTAGAAGTGATAGATCATATTATTATCGGGGAAAATCAATATTTCAGCTTTTTTGAGAATGATCTGCTGAAAGGC
>JAFRZQ010000401.1 GCA_017442465.1 Anaerotignum sp.
CGCCGCCATGGCCTCTGCCTGATGGGCCGCCCTCTCGGGAGACAGCCAGATATGAGGATTCCCTTCATGGTCATGTCCATGACTGTGTTCTGCGTGTTCTTCTTCCGTTTCCCCCTCATGGTGATGATGTTCTTCCTCTTCCAGAAGCTCGATACCATGGGAAGTATCCACAATAACTAAATCAGGATAACGCTCCACCGCCTGTTCCAGAAATCCTTCCATGCCGCCGCCGTTAATGATGAGAACATCTGCATTTTCCAGAAGTTTCATATCGGAAATGGTCAGTTCATAATCATGGAGACAGCCGGTCTGGGGCTGGGCCATGTTTCTCAGTTCCAGTTCAGTCGCTCCTTCCGTCACCGCCTGTGCCAGAAGATACATAGGATAAAAACTGGTGACTACCTGCAATTTTTCACTGTTTTCAGTTGTATCGATAGGTTTACTGCAGCCTGACAGAAGCACTGCCAATGTCAGCAGCAAAACGGATAATCTCTTTTTCATATTTCCTCCAAAAGCAAACGCTTTGCATTTGCAAATAAGTTGCAAATAGCATTGTATACAATCCTACCCCTCTTGTCAATATTCTCCTTTGCAGATATGATAAAGATAGGAAAAAATACTGATAAACAGACACTTACTCATGAAAGGAGCAGTCCCATGATCCGTAAATATAAAAACTTCATCCCCAAAGTGCCCGAATCCTGCTTTGTTTTCCCCACAGCAGAAGTCATCGGCAGCGTAGAACTGGGGGAAAATGTCATCATCTATCCCGGCACTGTGGTACGCGCAGGCTATGGCAAGATCACCATAGGTGACAACACCAACCTGCAGGAAAACACTACCTTCCATGTAGAAGTGGGCTATGATATCAACGTTGGCAGCGGCGTGACCATCGGCCACAACTCCATCATCCACGGCTGCACGATCCACGACAACGTTCTTATCGGCATGGGTGCCATCATTCAGGAAGGTGCCGTCATCGAAGAAAACTGCTTCATCGGTGCAGGGGCAGTGGTAAAACGCGGCATGCGTATCCCCGCCGGACATATGGCCTACGGCATCCCCTGCCGTGTCGTTCGTCCCATCACCCAGGCAGAATATGACGAGATTCGCGTTTCCACTCAGGAATATCTGGATTACAAAGAAGAATATCAAAGACAGGAAAGAGAGAATGACAAACTTATGTAAATATGCCAGAAATGGCATAAAAATGCATCTTTTTTTCCCTTTTGATTCTTTTTCTCATAAAAAACAGAAATACACCTTGCAAAATAGAAGGTTCTGATATAAAATAGGCTTGTAGAATGAAGAAGGAGGTGTATTTCCAATGGCTCATAAAATCGGTCCCGAATGCATCGGTTGTGGCGCTTGCGCAGGCGGCTGCCCTACAGGTTGCATCAAAGAAGATGGTGGCGTTTATGTAATCAACGCTGCTGAATGCATCGATTGCGGTTCTTGCGTAGGCAACTGCCCCACAGGTGCAATCAAACCCGAATAATTCTGTACTTAAAAAAGGTGAGTCATTTTGGCTCACCTTTTTTCCTTGTAAAAGATAATCCCTGCCCTCACAGATGTGAAGACAGGGATTTTTTATGTTCACGATCATTTCTGTTCTGCTCTGCTCATGACCACTACAGAGGAAAGCACCAGCACGATACCTGTTATTTTCAGCATAGACACACTTTCATGGAACACAACGATCCCCAGGACCGCCGCTACCACGGGCTCGATCGTGGCTGTAACAGACGCCTTGGATGCAGGCAGTCCGCTGAGCCCCTTCGTATAAGCCAGATAGGGCACTACCGTTGTCAGCAGCGCAAAGGAAATGGCTAAAGGCCACTGCCCCATTACCGTGATCTGCGAAACCACCGCTGCAGGTTCCACCAGAAAAGATATGACGATGGTTGCCAGCAGGAAGGTATAAAAGGAAATGGTCAGAGAACCATATCCCCCGCGGATGGCATACGTGCCAAAAATGCTGTACAGCGCATAGCCTACGCCTGCTGCCAGCCCAAT
Organism: Anaerotignum sp.; assembly: GCA_017442465.1. Taxonomy (GTDB): domain Bacteria; phylum Bacillota; class Clostridia; order Lachnospirales; family Anaerotignaceae; genus Anaerotignum_A. The sequence goes on from JAFRZQ010000401.1 coordinate 2,017, forward strand.
GACGATCCCCTGCCAGGTAAAGGCTGCACCACCTTCCAGTATCCCTGTTACCAGAATACACCCCGTAAAGGTCATCAAAAGCACGATCCCCTTCGTTTTTGTCATCCTCTCTCCAAAGAGCAGAATGGAAAACAGCATCACAAAAGTAGGCGCCGTGTAAAGAAGCACTGCTGCCACGCCCAGACTGGTCAGATTGACCGCTTTCATATAGGCCCAGCTGAAAAAAGCAAAACTGACAACGCCCGTGCCGATAAAATAGCGGATATCCTTCCAGTTTTTCAGCTTCAGCTGACTTTTATCCTTGAAAAATGTAATGAGAAACAGCACTGCCGTTGCAAGGACACCTTTCACAAACAGCATCTGCATCTCCGTAAAACCCAAAGCATCAATGGCCTTCGTAAAAACACCGATCAGCCCCCAGCTGACCCCTGCAATGAGCACCAAAATATATGACATGACTCCACCTCTTATTCCAGAGAAATCTCCTTACCCATAGCCAGAGAATAAATATATGTCTCCGTCACAGGCAGCCCCAGCGCCCGTTCCAGTGCGATCTTATACAGCTGCAGCTGGATGCGGTAACGCTCCTTCAATTCCCCTTCATCATAAATCCGGTCAGATTTATAGTCAAGAAGGATGACTTGATTGTTTTCAATGAAATAACAGTCAATAATACCGTTGACCAAAATCGTATCTGTTACGGCTTCATATTCTTTTCCAAAGAACAGTTCCTTCGGCTGCATCAGCAGAGAAAAAGTCCGTTCTGTTTCTATTTTATCCGCGTTACGCAGACGCTGTGCCAGTTTGCTTTTGAAAAACTGCAGGATCTCCTTTCGGCGGACAGCCTTCGCCTCTTCCTCCGTCAGTCTGCCTTTTTTCACCAGTTCAGAAATCAGTTCTTCCAGGCTGTCTTTATCATATTCCTTCCTGAGATCACACTCTTCCAGCACCGTATGCATCGCTGTACCGATCTGGGCACCTGTCAGGCCTTTCTTTTCCTGTTTTTCAGGCAATTTTATGATTTTTGGTGCTGTCTGCAGTTCACCGCTCATTTCTTCCTGATATTTTCTCTTGATCTCGGAGATAGAAAGCTTCGCAGGCAGTTTCACTTCCTTGCCATAGGGATATTTCCAGCCCAGGATACGGAACACCTCTGCCCGCTGAGCCGTCATTTCCCCGGGGTTTTCCCATTCTGCAAAATATTCCTTCTGTGCCTCCGCCAGTTTCTGTTCTTCGTCCACAGGCTTTAACACATCCTCCCGCATACGGATAGAAAGCTCCCACCGGGATACTTCTTCCGCCATACGAAATCCTGCTTCTTCCCATCCTTCAGGCATCACCTTGCAGCCCGGGTGGCGCAGATAGGCAGGCATCACCCAATCGAAATAACTTTTTGCTCTGCGCAGGCGGAACAACGGCAGCGTCTGCCCCTTTGTTTCCGCCGTTTGTACCCATTTTTCCATAGATTTTTCCAGATTTTTTGTGGTACCCGTTAAAATCAGTTTTTCCTTGGCACGGGTCAAGGCAACATACAGCACGCGGATCTCCTCTGCCAGATTTTCCATTCTGACCGCATCGGCAAGAGCCATACGGGAAAGGGTACGATAAGACACCCTCCTGTCCAGATCCATCCAGTCCATGCCATAGCCCCATTTCTGATGGAAAATGATCTTTTCCCGGGAATCCATTTCATTAAAGGCCTTGCCCATATCGGAAACGAACACAACAGGAAATTCCAGCCCTTTGCTCTTATGGATGGTCATCACACGGATATGCTCCGGAGAATCATCCTGCAGTTTGGCAGAAGAGGTTTCCACCTCTGCCGTTTTCATATCTTCCACATAACGAATGAAATAGAACAATCCTTTTCGGCTGCCCTTTTCATACTGTTCTGCCTTATCCAGAAGAAGCCGCAGATTTGCCTGACGCAGTTCGCCGCCGGCTGTCATGCCCAGATAATCATAATATCCCGTTTCTCTGTAAAGCAGACGCAAAAGCTCATGCAGGGACAGATCTCTGTTCTGCTTCCGGAAGAACTCGATATCCCCCAGAAAAGCAGAGATCCTGCCCCGCAGGCCCTCATCTTCCCCCGCCTCCAGGTATTTCTGCAGGCAGTCATAGTAACCGCCCTTGCCGCCGCCCAGACGGATCTGCATCATCTCATCGGCAGTCATACTGTAAATGGGTGAATGCAGAATAGAAAGCAAGGGGATATCCTGTCTGGGGTTATCGATCAGCCGCAGAAGATGCAGCACCGTTTCCACCTCAGGCACAGAATAATATCCCTCAGCGGTCTCCGCATAAAAGGGCAGACCCTCTCTGCCAAATACATCCTCCAGCACACTGCTCCAGTTTTTCATGGTACGCAGCAAAATGGCAATATCCCCATACTGTACAGGACGGTATTCTCCCGTTTTCTTATCCAGCACATGATAGCCGCTTTCCATCAAGTCTTTGATACGCTTTGCAATAGCTGTGGCTTCCACCTGCCGGCGGTCCATTTCCTGCAGTTCCTCAGAAAGGTCAGAATCTTCCGCCTCTTTTGTTTCGATCAGGATAATTTCACCGGCACCGCCATGGGGCGCTGCACAGGGCGGGAATTCCATTCCCGCATACAACGCCGCTTCGGCATCATAGTCAATATCCCCCAGTTCCCGGCACATGATCTGACGGAAGATAAAATTGATGCCGTCCAGTATATTTTTTCTGCTGCGGAAGTTTTTGGAAAGAACGATCTTTCTCTCCTTGCCGCCTTCCGCTGCAGGGTATTTCAGATATTTTTCATTGAACAGCTCCGGCATGGCCTGACGGAAACGATAAATACTCTGCTTCACATCCCCAACCATAAATCTGTTGTTTTCTCCCATATGATAGCCGGAAACCGCCTGCAGCACCATTTCCTGCACGATATTGCTGTCCTGATATTCATCGATCATGATCTCATCATAACGCTGACGGATCTCTTCTGCTGCCTGCGTGGGTGTTCCATTCTCATCCAGCAGTACCTGCAGGGCAAAATGTTCATAATCCGTAAAATCGATGATATTCTTTTCTCTCTTCGCCCCATCAAAAGCATGGATGAACCGGCCCGTCACATCACTGAGAGCCTTGGCAACGGGATACATATTCCGGATCAGCTCTGCCTGCATTTCGGCACTGTAGGCAAAATACACTTCGCCGATCTTTTTGACCGCATCCTTGGCATCATTCCGCAGTTCTTTGATCTTCTCCGCCAGTTCCTTTTCCTGCCCTTTATAAGCAGGCAGTCTTGCAAAATCAATGGCAATATACGCCAGACGCCATTCCTGATAAGGCCTGTCCAAAGCATCCCTCAGGTTTTTCAGCATCTCCACTTCTTTCCCTAAAAGGTTATGATACCCTTCAAATCCACCGCCATCCGAAAGCAGGAATGCCTTCTGCAGCTGATACAGGGCATATTCCGTCTGATTCTGCACACCTTCCCGAATAAAGGAGAACCATCTGCAGGCATCAATGGTCTGCCCTTCCTGCATCAGGAAACCTTCAGCCGCTTCCTCCAGTTTTCTGTACGGATCCGGTGCACCCTCCGCATATGCATAGGCCTGCAGCACCAGTTCTTTCAGTTTATCGTCTTTCGTGGAGGCCGTAAAAGTTTCCAGCAGGTTTAAGAACCATTCATTTTCTTCTTCGGCATAGATCTCTTCAAACAGATCGTCCAATACTTCTTTCTGCAGCAGTTTTACCTCTGACGGGTCCGCCGTACGGACAGCCGGGTCGATCTTAAGGATATGGTAATATTCCTTGATGACCTGCAGACAGAAAGCATGGATAGTTTTGATATCCGCCCGCGGCAAAAAAGCCATCTGCTCCTGCAGGTGGATATTCCCGGGGTCTTCTTCCAGTTTTTTCGCAATGGCAGCACCTACACGCTGGCGCATTTCCGTTGCCGCTGCATTGGTGAATGTTACCACCAGCAGACGGTCTACCTTCTGCCCTTCTTCAATGATCTTTCGGATCACGCGTTCTACCAGCACCGCCGTTTTGCCGCTGCCTGCAGCTGCGGAAACCAGCAGGTCGCTGCCCCTTGCTTCTATGGCCTGTATCTGCCCTTCTGTCCATCTGTTTGCCATGCCGAAATCCCTCCGTTTTACAGAGCCTGCCTCCATCGGATATGAAAAGGAACATATCCCGTAAAGGAGCCCATGAAACTACTATAGGAATTATACCAGAAATTGCCGATAAATGCGAAGGAAAAACCAGACAGTTCCCGATCACCAAACAAATATCTTGCTGTCGTCTTCAAAAACAGTTCCTGAAAGCCTGTCTGATAGCTGGCTGCACATTGATACAGGAGGCCTGCCATATCCCGTTCCCTCTGCTCCAATGCATACACCTCATACAAAGCAGCCGACATCTCCCTCCAGTCCAGTTCCTTTTTCCTGCGGCGGACGATACGGATGGTGTGATGGATCGCTGCCAGTTTGAAAAATCGTTTTATTGCTTCCTGATCCAGCCTGTCCAGATTTTCCCTGAAATAATTGAACGACAGCGGTGTCTCCAGAAACATTTCATAAATATCCGCAGCGGTGCTTTCAATGCATTGGGCGTAGAAGGCACCGGCAAAAACATTTTCCGCCTCATAGGCCCTTTCCAGCAGGTAGTCCTTTTCCTCTTCTATCCAGCTTCGCACAAGATTTTCTTTTTTCTTTTTTTCCAGCATATATGATCACCTCCCTTTCATTTTAGAAGGGATCCCTGCTTTATACCGACTTTCTTCCCGCAAAATAAGACAGGCTCCCGCAAAAATCGGGAGCCATTATGACGGAAGGTTTTAGGAAACCCAGGGTTTCCTAAATGGAATCCGCAGGAGGTGCGGCAGTTTGCTAGCAAACCAGCCCCCTAGGGCTGCTGCTTAGCAGTGCCAGCACTTCCTCCGAGGAGAACAGGGCGTCGCCCAAAGGGCTCGCATCTGTTCATTCTTCTGCCCGCCTCGTTGAAATCCTGATTTCAACAACCGCGAAAGCGTCTTAGCAGGAGCTGCAGCCATTACCGATGCTGTTTTTGTTGCCGCAGCAGAACAGCAGCAGAATGATCCAGATCCAGGAACTGTTGTCGCCCCAGCCGCAGTCGCTGTCATTGCCATTGCCGCACAGGCACAGCAGCAGGATGATCCAGATGATACCATTGTCATTACCACAGCCAAATCCACACATAATAAAAATACCTCCTTAAGATAAAAGTGTGTTGTTACACTCCTATCCTATGAGGTATTTTGGTGTTTCTTGCCTGTCTGTATTTATTTTTGCATGAGCAACAAATCATTGATGGTGATATCTGTCGTGAAACCTCCCATTTCATCAGAAAGGCTGACCAGTCTGATGTTTTCCTCATCCATAAAATGCAGCACATGGGTCATGCCGTTGGCCTCACCGATAGAGATCAGATCTGCTGCATCGGCAATGCCGTAAAAATACGCTGCCATACCACTCTGGCGATAAGCCTCCATAATTGCAACAGCCATTTCATAACCCGCTTCTGTGCAGGTAAATAATGCTTTTGTTTTCTGTTCCGCCATTTCTATCACCCCTGTTTCTTTTCCACCAGCAGTTTTTCCAGTTCATCAATAAAGGTATTGATATCCTTGAACTGACGATAAACGGAGGCAAACCGCACATAGGCCACCTCGTCCACTTCTTTCAGTCTGTCCATGACCATGTTGCCGATCTGCTTGGAGGGCACTTCTCTTTCACCGCTGCCCATCAGCGCATTTTCGATGTCATCCACCAGATCCTGGATCTGCTGGGCTGTCACAGGGCGTTTGTTACAGGATTTCATAATACCGTTCACGATCTTCGCCTTATCGAAAATTTCTCTTGTCCCATCGCTTTTGATGACCGTGATGGGGATCAGATCGATCCTTTCGTAGGTTGTAAATCTTTTTCCGCAGCTTTCGCAGACACGGCGGCGGCGGATCACAGAATTTTCATCCTGCGCGCGGGAATCGATAACCTTTGTATCATTATAATTGCAAAAAGGACATTTCATAGGATTTCCTCCCCGTTAGTTTACATAGTTCCATATAGTAACAGTATACGGGAGAAAACGCCTTTGGTCAACATGAAAACCACAATATCTTGTGCTTAACATTCATCATTTCTGAGGATCTCCTCCCCATCCACTTCTACCAGTATGATATCATCCCCAATACGGCGGATGCACCGCCAGGGGATGAAATATGCCCGCTCTTTCCCAAACAGACAGAACTTCCCCGTCTCCTCAGGAATGACCAGTGTGCAGATCTTTCCCGTCACCCCATCGATCTCCAGATCACAGACACAGCCCAGCCGTTTGCCGTCGCAGATATTGATGACTTCCTTTTCTTTCAGGCAGGAGAACCGTTCCCATTTCATAATTTTTCCATCCCTTTCATCACTTTCTCCTTTTAGTCTATGTTCCAACGACTTATTTTCCGTCTTTTTTGTGCGATTTTCATATAATTACACAATATCTTGTGTTCCCCTTGCAAAATCCCCCGATGTGGAATACAATATATATGCTCAAGAAAACAGAATGAAGCACAACATCTTGTGTTCAAAAAAAACAATACCAACTGATATTTCAATAAAAAACAGAAAAGGAGAATTTGCCATGATCACGACTATCACAAAAAGAGACGGCCGTCAGGTATTCTTTGACATCAACAAGATCGCCAGCGCTATCGACAAAGCGTTTCAGGCAACTGTAGGTGCAAAGGATTACAGCATCTGCTTAAGCCTTGCCCATGAAGTTTCCAACAGATTTGAAGAAAAAGGGATCGAATCCCCTTCCGTTGAACAGATCCAGGACAGCGTTGAACGTGTACTGATCGACCACGGCTATGTGCGTACAGCAAAAGCGTATATCCTGTACCGCGCAGAACGTACCAGAGTCAGAAACATGAATGACCGTCTGATGAAAACTTTCGAGGACATCACATATAAAGATGCAACAGACAGTGACATCAAACGTGAAAATGCCAATATCGACGGCAACACTGCTATGGGTTCCATGCTGAAATACGGTTCTGAAGGTGCAAAGCACTTCTACGAAAGCTATGTGCTGAATCCCAAGCATTCCGATGCCCACAGAAACGGTGATATCCACATCCACGATTTGGATTTCTACACACTGACAACCACATGCTGCCAGCTGGATCTTTTGAAACTGTTCAAAGGCGGCTTCTCCACAGGCCACGGCGTACTGCGCGAACCCAACGATATCGCTTCCTACGCTTCTCTGGCTTGTATCGCCATCCAGTCCAACCAGAATGACCAGCACGGCGGTCAGTCCATCGGTAACTTTGACTACGGCCTGGCTCCCGGTGTAGCAAAAACATACATCAAACGCTACCGTTCCAACCTGGCATCCCTGATCGAAGTCATGAATTGCCCCGAACACGCAGAAAAAGCAAGAGAAATCTATAAAACTCTGGCAGAACAGGGTCTGTATCCCGATCTGGACCAGACTCCTGCATACTATGATGCAGAAAAGAAACTGATGCTGGAAGCAGGCGTACCCGAAGATATCTTCGCAAAAGCACAGGCATTCTCCGCAAAAAAAGCAACAGAAGAAACAGACAAAGCCACATATCAGGCAATGGAAGCCCTGCTGCATAACCTGAACACCATGCATTCCCGTGCAGGTGCACAGACACCCTTCTCCTCCATCAACTATGGTATGGATACATCCACAGAAGGCCGCATGGTCATGAAAAACATCCTGCTGGTAACAGAAGCTGGTTTGGGTAACGGCGAAACAGCCATCTTCCCCATCCAGATCTTCCGTGTAAAAGAAGGTATCAACTTCAACCCCGGCGAACCCAACTACGACCTGTTCAAACTGGCTTGCAGATGCAGCGCGAAGAGACTTTTCCCCAACTTCTCCTTCCAGGATGCACCTTATAACCTGAAATATTACAAAGAAGGCCATCCCGAAACAGAGATCGCTTACATGGGCTGCCGTACACGCGTAATCGGTAACGTAAACGACCCCGACAGAGAAATCACACTGGGCAGAGGCAACCTGAGCTTCTCCTCCATCAACCTGCCCCGTATCGCTATCCTGGCAAACAAAAACATCGACTGGTTCTTCACAGAACTGGACAGAAAAATCGACCTGGTTGCTGACCAGCTGATGGAACGTTTTGAAATCCAGGCGAAAAAACGCGTTCACAACTATCCTTTCCTGATGGGTGAAGGCGTTTGGATCGACAGTGAAAAACTGAACTACGACGACGAAGTGCGCGAAGTTCTGAAACACGGCACACTGTCTATCGGCTTCATCGGTCTGGCAGAAGCCCTGAAAGCTCTCTTGGGCGTTCACCACGGCGAAAGCGAAGTGGCACAGAATCTGGGTCTGGACATCATCGGTCACATGAGAAAACGCTTAGACGATATGTCCCAGAAAACAAAAATGAACTTTACTCTGCTGGCAACTCCCGCAGAAGGTCTGTCCGGCCGTTTCGTACGCATGGACAGAGAACGCTTCGGCTCCATCGAAGGCATCACAGACAGAGAATACTATACAAACAGTTTCCATATTCCTGTATACTACCCCATCAGTGCATACAAGAAGATCCAGCTGGAAGCACCTTACCATGCACTGACAAACGCAGGTCACATCACATACATTGAACTGGACGGCGACCCCAGTACAAATCTGGATGCTTTCGAAAAAGTGATCCGTTACATGAAATCTCAGGGCATCGGTTACGGTTCCATCAACCACCCTGTTGACCGTGACCCTATCTGCGGCTTCAACGGCATCATCGGTGATACTTGCCCGAAATGCGGCAGAAAAGAAACAGAAGGCGAATACGGTTTCCAGCGCATCCGCCGTATCACAGGTTACCTGGTAGGTACTCTGGATCGTTTCAACAACGCAAAACGCGCAGAAGTACGCGACAGAGTAAAACACTCCGTGGTAACAGAAGTAAAACTGCAGGCAAAGGAAGATTGATCTTATGAAAATCAGCCTCAGCGGCATTACCGGGGATTCCATCGTGGACGGCCCCGGTATTCGCCTGACCATATTCACACAGGGCTGCCCTCATCACTGTCCCGGCTGCCACAATCCCCAGACCCATGACCCCAGCGGCGGTTCCTGGGGGGATACCGACGATATTATCGCAGCGATGGCAGAAAACCCTCTGCTGGACGGCATCACCCTTTCCGGCGGCGACCCTTTCATGCAGCCAAAGGAATGCACAGAACTGGCAAAGGGTGCTCACAGATACGGCCTGACTGTATGGACCTACACCGGCTATACATGGGAAGCACTGTTTGAGGAAAATGACCCTGACAAAATCGCACTGGTACAGGAAAGCGACGTCCTCATCGACGGACCTTTCATCATGGCGGAACGTTCTTTGGAACTGCAATTCCGCGGCAGCAAAAACCAGCGCATCATTGATGTAAAAAAATCCCTCACCGCAGGAGAGATCATTCTGTGGGAGGATTATAAATTTGATCTGCCTGAAGGTCCGACAACCTTCGGAAGTATTTGACCAGAAGCAAAAGCCGAACAGAAAAAATTCTGTTCGGCTTTTTTATATTTAAGAAATCCTTAAAACTTTTTTCTTCCGGATATGCTAAACTTTTTACAGACGAATCTCGTCATATTAAAGAAATCTTAAACAATTCCCTGCTGGTTTCTTAAAACCAGTCTGATACCATAAAATCAACAGCATGACGGAGGTGCTTTTATGTATAACATTTTGATCTGCGACGACGAAAAAGACATCGTTTCCGCCCTGTCCATTTATTTATCTACAGAAAACTACAACATCTTCACCGCATACACAGGGCAGGAGGCTCTGGATGTGGTTGCAAAAAATGACATCCATCTGATTCTGATGGATATCATGATGCCCCTGATGGACGGCATCACCGCAACAGCGAAACTCAGGGAAACCTCCAACATCCCTATCATCCTGCTGACGGCAAAAAGCGAGGATACCGACAAAATCCTTGGTCTGAACATGGGGGCAGATGATTACATCACCAAGCCCTTCAACCCCATCGAAGTCATGGCAAGGGTACGCTCTCAGCTGCGCCGCTATACCTCTCTGGGCGGCATGACAAAAAAAGCCTCTCAGCTGACCATCGGCGGCATCATTCTGGATGATGAAGCAAAGATCGTCACTGTAGACGGAGAACCCATCAGCCTGACTCCCAGCGAATATAACATCCTGAAACTTCTGATGGAAAACCCTGGCAGAGTTTTTTCCTCTGCTCAGATCTACGAAAGCATCTGGAATGAAGATGCCTGTGGTTCCGGCAGCGTTGTAGCAGTGCATATCCGTCATCTGCGGGAAAAAATCGAGATCAATCCCTCCGAGCCCCGCTATCTGAAGGTAGTCCGGGGACTGGGGTATAAAATCGAGAAGGAGGCGAGTAAATGACAAAACTTACCCATAACCTTGGGGCGAAAATACTGGCCTGTTTTCTGGTCATCATCACAGGGTTTGCGGCCACCGGCAGTGGTATAGGAGCATATTATGCCTATCTGAATGGGTTTTATGGTGACAATGCCAAACCCTATCACGAATCTTTCCTGTGCAGGCAGATCACCTCTGAATACACATGGGATGTTATTGATATGGTCAATGTAGGCATGGTAAAAAGCGAAGTGGAAAGCCGCTTTTCTCCCGACAAAACAAATCTCCGCTTCACCCTGCAGGAATCTTCCGGAAATATTCTGCTGGATACGGCAAATCTTGCAGATACGGACGAAGCCCTTTTCTTTGTAAGTGAATCGACCCATACTCTATATAACAACTATGTCACTACAACCGATGGCGTCAGCGTTATCACCAAACTGGATACCCCTGCAACTGCAACTATCCAATGCTATATCACCGAACCACTCAAAGTTTCTGATCATTATGAGAACTCCTTCTGGTTCCATCAGAATTTATACGATATTCATAGCATCCTGCTGCCTGTTTTCTGCACAAATATTCTCATATTCGCCCTGTGCTTCGTATTCCTGCTCTGTGCCGCAGGACATCGGGCAGGAAAAGAGGAAATCACCCTGAACCTACAGGATAAAATCCCTTTAGACCTGTATC
>JAFRZQ010000402.1 GCA_017442465.1 Anaerotignum sp.
AGCGACCGCATCCTGATGGAATCTGCGGCGAATAAATATCTCATCCGCCGACTGAAGCGTGTCTCCGTCAAGGCCGCATGGGCACTGGTGCAGCATCTGCAGATGGGTGATTTCGCCCCTGCAGGATATGAAGTGGGCTTCGGTGTTCACGAAGCACTGCCGCCCATCGTCATTGAACTGGGAGACGGCGGCAGTCTCATTCTGAACGGCAAGATCGACCGCGTTGACCTGCTGGATGCAGAAGGTACGAGATACGTCAAGATCATTGACTATAAATCCGGAAACAAAACCTTCAGTTTTCAGGATATCTATTATGGCCTGCAGCTGCAGCTCTTGATCTATCTGGATGCCTACCTGAAATACTATAAGAAAACAGGCGCAGAACTGAAGCCCGGCGGTGTTTTCTATTTCCGCATCGCTGAGCCTACTCTTTCTCTGGACAGAGAATTTTCCGCAGAACAGATCGAAAAGACCCTGTTTGAAAACATGAAAATGTCCGGTCTGCTTTTGCAGGAGGATGCTCTCATCGCAAGTCTGGACCACAGTCTCAGACCGGAAGGTGCCAAAGATTTCAGCGGTTCTTCTGCCATCGTACCCGTTGGGTTTACGAAAAAAGGGGAATACTCTTCCACATCCAACCTGGCTAACGAAGAACAGTACGAAGCCATTCTGGAATTTGTCACAGAGCGTACCCAAAAAATTGGTGAAGCCATGAAGGCAGGTATCATCACACCTCTGCCTTTCAAAGACAGAGACAGAACTCCCTGCAGTTACTGCAAATATCGTTCCATCTGCCGTCATGATTACGAAGAAAAGCCGAAATTCCGCAAACTGAAAAAAATCAGTAAAGCCGATTTCTGGACAGAGATCATGGAAACACCCGAAGCATAAGAAAAACCCGCAGGCTCTCACCTGCGGGTTACTTTTTTGCTCAGAATTTTTCCCAGTACTGCTTTACGCTGCCTTCGATAACGGCATCCATGTAGGAATCGGCAATTTCGAAAATTTCTTCTTCGTCTTTAATCTTCAGGGAAACACCGCCTTTATCCACAACGATGTCTTTCTTTTTCCCCTTGTTTTTTTCGATCCATTCTTTGAACTCTTTTTCCCATCTGCCAACCAACTTTTCGCCTTCTTCATAGCAAAGGAGTTCATCTTTTACGTTTTCGATCACTTCATTGATTTTCAGTTTCATAGTTTTTCTCCTTTCAGGCTTCGGGGGCTTTCATGCCAAAATGTTCATAGCCCAGTTTTGTTACGATACGACCTCTGGGGGTGCGCTGGATATATCCCAGCTGCATCAGATAAGGCTCGTAAACATCCTCGATGGTATTGGCATCTTCATTGATGGATGCCGCCAAAGTATCCAGACCAACAGGTCTGCCGCCGAATTTCTCGATCATGGTCAGGAGCATCTTTCTGTCGATCTGATCCAAGCCAACTTTATCAATATCCAGAAGATCGAGGGCAAATTTCGCCACTTCCCCTGTGATCACACCATCATAACGCACCTGTGCAAAGTCACGGACACGTTTCAGCATACGGTTCGCCAGTCTCGGTGTCCCTCTGGAACGGCGGGCGATCTCTTCCGCACCGCTGTCATCGATCTCCACATGCAGTACTTCCGCAGAACGCTTGATGATGATTTTCAGATTATCCACACTGTAGGGTTCCAGTCTCTGCACCACACCAAATCTGTCACGGAGAGGTGCTGTCAGAAGGCCGATCCTTGTTGTCGCACCGACCAAAGTAAACTTAGGTAAATCTAAGCGTACAGAACGGGCACCGGGACCTTTGCCGATCATAATATCAATGACAAAATCCTCCATGGCAGGATACAGGATCTCTTCGATCATACGGTTCAGTCTGTGAATTTCATCGATGAACAGAATATCCCCTTCATTCAGGCTGTTCAGCACCGCCGCCATATCGCCGGGACGCTCGATGGCAGGGCCGGAGGTGGTCTTAATATTGACCCCCATCTCATTGGCAATGATATTGGACAATGTGGTCTTACCCAGACCGGGAGGGCCATACAACAGCACATGGTCAAGGGCTTCCTTACGCTGTTTCGCCGCCTCGATGAACACACGCATATTCTCTTTTACACTTTCCTGCCCGATGTATGTATCCAAAGTGGCAGGACGCAGTTTTGGCTCCAGTTCGCGGTCTTCTTCCCGCAGACCTGTGGTCAAAATTCGTCTGTTTTCCAAATAAAACACCTGCTTTTATATAATCATCAGAATGTAATCATTTTCTTTAACGCCGCTTTCAGGATGTCTTCTGTAGACATACCTTCTGCCGCCACAGCATTGACCGCCTTGGCTGCTTCACTGCGGCTGTAACCCAGTGCCGTCATGGCATCGATGGCTTCAAATTTCGCATCACCATCAACAGTCACTTCCACGATACCCTGCAGTTCTTCACCGCCCATTGCCAGTGCTTCTTCTGTTTTAAATTTATCTTTCAGTTCCAGAATCACCCTCTGGGCAGTTTTTCTGCCAACACCGGGGGCTTTAGACAATGTTTTCACGTCATCAGACAAAATCGCCATGACGATTTCAGAAGGCTTCAGCATGGAAAGGAAACCCAGTGCCACTTTGGGCCCAACTCCGCTGACTGTCAGCAGTTTATTGAACATTTCCTGCTCCTCCATGGAAGAAAAGCCGTACAGGCTCATGCCGTCCTCCTTCACGCTGAAATAAGTATAGACCTTTGCTTCTGCACCAGTCTGGGGCAGTTTTGCCAGCGTTGCAGGGGAAACAAAAATACGATAGCCGACGCCGCCGGTTTCTATGATGATGTAGGATTCTGCACGCCGTTCCAGCGTGCCTTTGATATATGAAATCATACGAATTCTCCATTTCAAATCATTTATATCATATCTTATTTATTATAACCAACGATAGCATAAAGGGCAAGCGAACACGAACATATTTTTGCATTTCCAAATAAAAAAGAGTCTTTCGACTCCTTTTATTTGCTCAGTGCTTCTACTTTTTTCACGATATACGCTTCCACTTCATCATAGGGCAGTTCCAACGCCATGGAAAATTCCCGGTGCAGCAGTTCCTTTGCCAGTTTCCCAAATTCCTGCTCAGTCTTTGCCAGTTTTTTCCCGCTTTCCACCAACATTTTTTCTTTCTGATATACGGTCTTGATGAGTTTCACCAAATCTTCGCACTGGTGGGTATCCAGACAACCCTTATATTGTTCGCTGAGGGCACGGACATCCTTTCCTTCAAATGTTTCCCCCTGGATCTGCGGGATCTGTTCGATCAGTTCTTCCGCCTGTGCCTTTGTCAGGATGGGACGCATGAACACCTTTGTATCCAGCGGGGCATAAATATTCCCGGAACCAAAAACAGGGGAAAGGGTATAGTAATCCTTACCGCTTCCGGACATAGGTGTACCCTTCGGGATACCGATATTTTCGATACGGCAGATGCCATTATTTCCATAAATCACATATTCGCCTTTTTTATACATAGAACCCCCTCCTGTTTACAGGTAGTATTCCCAGTTTTTCCTATAAAAAAACAGCGTATATGGAAACAACTGGACTTACGTTTTTCCAACTACACGCTGCTTATCTTTTATATTAACATAAAATCAACTGAAAATGCAAATGGGCATTTTTCCGAAAAAATCAGTCCATGACCACCAGTTCCACATCGGCTTCTTCCAAAATTGCCTTGGAAAGTTCATCGGGATATTCCCCTTTGAACACAATACGCTTGATGCCCGCGTTCACCAGCATTTTCGCACAGATGACGCAGGGCTGCAAAGTGATATAAATGGTCGCACCTTCTGTGCTGACACCGATCTTTGCTGCCTGAATGATGGCGTTCTGCTCTGCGTGCAGGGCGCGGCACAGTTCATGGCGCTGGCCGGAAGGGATATTCAGTCTTGCCCTTTCACAGCCGCCGATCTCTGTGCAATGCTTCAGACCAGAGGGTGCACCGTTATAACCTGTTGTGATGATGCGGTTGTCTTTTACGATGACCGCCCCCACCTGTCTGCGCAGACAAGTAGACCGTGTTTTTACGATCTCTGCAATTTCCATGAAGTATTCATCCCAACTTTTTCTATTATTCATAGCGGATCCCCCTCTTATTGTTTTTAACAAAAATAACATAAAAAAGCCCCGTTGTCAAAACGGGGCTAAAATTCCAAATCGATTATACGATCAGGTTCATTTTCTTAGCTTCAAATGTCAGTTCTTCTCTGAATTCAGGAGCTGCCAGAGAGATGATCAGTTTTGCTCTGTCGCTTGCGTTTTTACCTTTCAGGCGAACGATGTTGTTTTCTGTTACCAGGAAGTCAACTTCGTTTTTGGATGTTGTTACGATGGAGCCGGGTGTCAGGATGGGTTTGATCTTGGAGATCTGGCCGTTTTTCGCTGTGGATGTCATAGCGATAAAGCCTTTACCGCCTCTGGACAGGTTTGCACCACGAACGAAGTCAACCTGGCCGCCGGAACCGCTGTAGTGTGTTGTACCCAGGGATTCTGCACATACCTGACCAAACAGGTCGATTTCCACACATGCGTTTACGGAGATGAAGTTATCATGCTGACCGATTACGTAAGGGTTGTTTGTGTAATCAACGGGGTGCAGTTCGAAAGCAGGGTTATCATCCATGAAATCATACATTTTCTTGGAGCCCATAGCCAGTGTTGCGATTGTTTTACCAACATGGATGGGTTTTTTCATGTTTGTAACAGCACCACATTCGATCAGGTCTACCATGGAGTCTGTGAACATTTCTGTGTGGATACCCAGATCTGTTTTTTCTCTCAGCAGAATACCTACTGCGTTTGGAACGCC
>JAFRZQ010000403.1 GCA_017442465.1 Anaerotignum sp.
CGATATTATTAAATACTTTAGCACGGCTGTAGAAGTTGCCGCTGTGATTATGGATCGCATGGGTACCATAACCAAAAGCCCCGAAGGCCGTTGCTGCACTTTCTGCTGTTTTTTCCTTCAAATAGGTTTTATAAGGATATTCCCCGGGGCCACAGTATCTCAGGTACATCACTGTAATGACCTCAAACTCCGTATTGGCTGTACCGGCACCAATAGAAGGCACCTGACAATAGCCGGAGGAATATTCCTGTGCCATTTTTCTCAGATTCGGCAAAGGATCCGTAGTCGTTTTCAGAGATTTGAATTCGGATGTATCAAAGAAAGATTCCAGCTGTACAAAAATCACATTGGGAAGTACTCCTGTATCCGCTATATTTTCTGTAATGGTGCCGTCTTCGCCGATCTGTGCAACCATCTCCCTGGTATACCCATTGGGCTGGGATATCCCCGTATTAAAGATACTTGCCGCAAAACAGTAAGGCAGGCCATAATCCTGATATGCAAAGGCAATATTGGCAAAATATGTGGAGACGATACGGTTTTCGATCACATAATCCGTCAGCACACCATAACCGCCAAAGGAGGCCGCAACGATCACCGCTGAAAGCAGGTAATTTACCTTTTCTTTATATTTCCCTACGGATTTCCACAGATAGATCAGGAACAATACCGCCAAAATAACACCCAGAGCGATTGCTGCCAGTTCTTTACCGCTGAAATAATTGCTGAACAGGGAAAGTCCTTCTGTTACCGTTTTCAGATCCTGTGCATTAAATGGTGTCACTCGTCGGGAAAGCATGATGCCATTTACCACACCCAGAGCCAGCCACAACACGCTTATGATCACACGAACAAACACACGGCGTCTGAACAAATATGTGATCGAAAATGTTATAAATATCATAAAAGCATTGTACAAAAATGCCTTTGTTGAAACTCTGGAATATTCCCAGGCTGCCATAACGGAATGGCGGGACATCGCTTCGATCATATAGTTGATCAGGATCGCCCAGACGCCATGCAGGATCAGAGAAAAACGATTCATCCATTCATAAACCGTCTGCATCTTCCGGCCAAAGGCACTGTTGCGGCGCATTTCTGCCTTTTCTTCGCAGTGTGCCTTAAAATTCTTATACCGTGCCTTCAAATCTGACCATTTCAGAGATTTTATTTTATGCACTGCCGTCTTGACGTCCGGCTTTTTTATCTGAATTTTTTTCATTTGTATCATACTCCTTGTTAGACCCGTTTCTCTTTTTCAAGGGAAGCGATATTGGGAACAAAAAACGTCCTTTGCAGCAATCTGCAAAGGACCAATGTGACACAAGACTACTTTCTGATAATAGTCCGAAGCAGCGGATTTGTCAAGTTTTTTGGCGGACTTAAGGGAATTTTAAGAATTCTTTTTTCCTCTTCATGCATCGATACTATGCCTTCGCAACCCCTCATAAAAATAACAGGGGCAACTGCCCCTGTCTTGTTTTTATTCCGCTGCATCCAGCATATTTCCAATGAAAATGCCATATCCTTTGGCCGCATCATTTACCAGAACATACGTTACCGCACCTACCAGTTTCCCATCCTGGATAATTGGACTGCCGCTCATCCCCTGCACAATGCCACCGGTCAGTCCCAGCAGTCTTTCATCGGTAATGCGTATCGTCAGATCCTTATGGTTTCCGCCATGATTCCGCCGGATATTTTCGATCACGATTGCATATTCTTTCACACCATCACCCTCCAGATCAGACAATATCACAGCATCGCCCTTCCTGATCTCTTCCAGTTTGGCCACCTGCAAAGCCGTTCCTTCAAAGAAAGCCGAACCGATGCTTCCAAAAATGCCCGCCTCGGTATTCTGTTCCACTCGGGCAATCTTTGTCTGCAAATCCACTGTTCCGATCAGCTCGCCCGCTTCTCCCTTTTCTCCTTTTATGATTTCCGTCAGCTCCGCCTTTGCCAGTGCCCCTTCCCGAATGGTCATCAGCTGGCCGGTATCCACATCATAGACAC
>JAFRZQ010000404.1 GCA_017442465.1 Anaerotignum sp.
CAGTACAGCCGCTTTGATGGGTGCCAGTGCGGGATGGAAGTGCATTACTGTTCTTACATCGCCTTCGCCCACTTCTTCTTCATCGTAAGCATCGCACAGGAATGCCAGTGTCACACGGTCAGCACCAACGGAGGGTTCGATGCAGTAAGGAACGTATTTTTCGTTCTTAGCCTGATCGAAGTAGGACATATCTTCGCCGCTTGTGTTCTGGTGGCATGTCAGGTCATAGTCTGTTCTGTCAGCGATACCCCACAGTTCGCCCCAGCCGAAGGGGAATTTGTATTCGATATCTGTTGTGCCTTTGCTGTAGTGAGACAGTTCTTCGGGAGAGTGATCTCTCAGTCTCATTCTGTCTTCTGTCATGCCCAGGCTCAGCAGGAAGTTTTTGCAGTATGTTCTCCAGTAATCCAGCCATTCCAGATCTGTGCCGGGTTCGCAGAAGAATTCCAGTTCCATCTGTTCGAATTCTCTTGTTCTGAATGTGAAGTTACCGGGTGTGATTTCGTTACGGAAGGATTTACCGATCTGACCGATACCGAAAGGTACTTTCTTTCTTGTTGTTCTCTGTACGTTTTTGAAGTTTACGAAAATACCCTGTGCTGTTTCGGGACGCAGGTAAACTACGTTTTTCGCATCTTCTGTTACGCCCTGGAATGTTTTGAACATCAGGTTGAACTGACGGATATCTGTGAAGTTATGAGCACCGCAGGAAGGACAGCAAATGTTGTGTTCATCAACGAATGCTTTCATTTCATCGTTGCTCCAGCCGTCTACGATCTGTTCGGGCATGTTGTTTGCTGCGATATGGTCTTCGATCAGTTTATCTGCTCTGAAACGTTCTTTACATTCCTTACAGTCCATCAGAGGGTCGGAGAAACCGCCAACGTGACCGGAAGCCACCCATGTCTGGGGGTTCATCAGGATCGCACAGTCAACACCTACGTTCATGGGGTTTTCCTGGATGAATTTTTTCCACCATGCTTTTTTCATGTTGTTTTTCAATTCAACACCCAGAGGGCCGTAATCCCATGTATTAGCCAGACCGCCGTAAATTTCAGAGCCGGGGTATACAAAACCTCTGTTTTTTGCCAATGCTACGATTTTTTCCATAGATTCTACTGCCATTTAAATAACCTCCTTTAAAACCGTGGGACTCTGTCCCACACCCTGCAAGCCTTTTGAAAAAGGCTTGACCGAAAACTTTATACGAAATCAAACTACGTTTGATTTCAAAATAATTTCAAGGGACGAATAAAAAAAGGCTTCCATCCCTCGCATTTCAGCAAGGGACGAAAGCTCTAAAGATCTTCCGCGGTTCCACCCTCGTTGGTTGATAATAAATATCAGCCCTCTTTGTGAAAATACTGCTCCAAAGTGCCCTTCTCTGTTTCCGATTACCGCCTCGCACCAACCGCCGGTTCTCTGAAAATCCTCCGCAGATACTCCTCTTTTTCATCGCAGTCATTATGAACTTGTGGTCTATGATAACGCTTTTGTCCCACCTTGTCAAGGCGAAAAGTTGCACGGTTTTTCCTGTTTTTTCCTTCTCTCATGTACACTTTTCCACAAAACATGAACAGTATTTCATTCACTGTTCAAAAAAATTGCGGCTTTTTAATCTTACGCCCATATGTATGTCCATATAGCTTTTCAGGATCACTGTCAGCTGTTCCAGTGCCTCTTCCGAAAGATGAAAACCAAATATTGCCTTTCCTTCTTTTGAAAGCACATGGGCAAAGGCTTTCCGTACTGCATCATAGACAAAAATGCTGTTGGATGTTTTATGGTCTTCGCAATAAAAGGCACCCAGTCTGCCGTCGAAATACATATCCCCTTCACTTTCCCCGCAGATATTGCATTCCTCCGGTGCAAACAGCCCGTTGATCTGCAATAATTTCAGCTCAAAAATACGGGAGATCAGTTTCGGGGGCAAAGTGCCCTTTTCCATCACGGAAAAGGCGAAGTACAGCAGTTCCAGCACCTCATCCTGCTCCATGCCCACAGGGCAGCTACGGTCCACCAGCTCCGTCAGGTACATAGCTTCGGAGAATTTATCGATATCCATTCTCAGGTCATAAAAGCTTTTCTGCAGTTCCGCCTGATTGATGGAAGTAAAACCATTCCCCTCATAAACGACGAAATCGGCATAGCAGAACAGCTGCGTCGCCGCCAAAAGCCTGCTGTTGGCTTTTCTCGCCCCACGGGCAGACAAAACCACACGCCCCACGCCCTTCGCCAGAAGGACGATCTGCTTGTTGCTTTCGCCTTTCACCTGTTCCCGTATGACAATGCCGCTCAGCTTTTCTGTTCCC
>JAFRZQ010000405.1 GCA_017442465.1 Anaerotignum sp.
AGGTATGTCTTACCGGTACCGGCAGGGCCGATGCCAAATACAACTGTGTTATTTTTGATCATATCCACATACTTCTTCTGACCCAGAGTTTTGGGCTTCAGAGGTCTGCCGTTCACAGTGATACAGATCAGGTCATCATAGACCTTTTCCAGCTCCCGCAGATCAGATTCCTCCGCAGAAGCAATGAAATATTCCAGATTCTGCTCCGTGATCTCTTCACCTTTCCTTGCCAGTGCCGCCAGAGAATGCATGATGTTCCATGCTTTATGCACGTTCATTTCCTCGCCGGAAATTTTTACATCATCTCCGCGGTTGACAATACTTACATTGCACGCCTTTTCTATCTTCTTAATATTGGCATCAAACTGCCCGAATACCGGCAGGATGATGCTGTTATCCATCTGCATCGTTCTTTCAAAACTCATTCAGATTTTCACGCTCCCTTTCTTCTGTCTGTTGTTTTTCGTCTATTCTTTCCAACAGGGTGATCTCCGCTTCTCCGCGGACACTGTCGGCATATTCTTCAAAGGTTATTTTTATATCTTCTATTTTACCGTATGGGGACAATAAATTCTCTGTCTTTTTTCTTAAATTTTCTTCCAGGATCGTTTTTGTTTCCTCTGTCGTCCGCGTTTTTTCCAGAATTTCGTATTCTTTCCAGACCTCTTTTTTCAGGCGGACCGGCAGGGTAAAGTCCCCCAATGCCAAAGGCTTTTCTTCCAGCACTGTTTTTTCCCATTTTCCTGCACCGTCAGGATGGATGATATCCAGTTCTTTTTCTGAAAAAACAATGCTGCTGTTTTCCTTTTCCACACCGCTGTAAACGGTCTCTTGAACCTGCAGGGGCATTTCCTCTGTCAGCTTTTTCCAGGTGCGGGCTATGACCGCCCCTTCCGCTGCTGTGTATTCTCTGTGCTGTTCTTCCCCTTCTAATCCGATCAGAAGTTCTGAAGAAATCAGGATATCGCCCTTTTTCACCACATCCCCGGGCTGCACCTTTGGCGTGCCCCGTTCCGCTGTGATCTGCACGATGACCCCATCCTGTGCAGCAACGATATCACAGGGGCTGTCTCTGTCGATGGGTGCCGCCTGTTCAATGGTCTCGGCCAGCCGGATAGTGGCATCCGTCCCTTTGATCCCTACGCTGACCCAGGAAATATCACTAAAATTTATCAGGAGCCCATTGGTAACGGCTTCTGTATCTATCCCCCGTTTCCAGGCACCGGGCCGCAGCCCCATCTCTTTGCAGGCAGAAAGAAGGGTCTCCGTCTCTAGCCGTTCATTCCCCTCCACCTCCACCGTCCAGATGAAAGATGAAAGGAGATACAGCCCCGCCGCAAAGCACAAAAGCCCGGCCGACCAAACTTGTCTCCTGCGAAACCGACGCAAAAAAGCAGGCAGGCCGCCCCAGCCCAGGATCTCCATGGAACATCCGGTTTTTTCTGCACAAGCCGTCAGGATATCCAGACTGCCGCCTGCCGCCTTCATAGATACGGCCGCGCCATCATAGGCAATATCCCAGAGATAAACGCCCCGAAAGGCTGCCATATTCATAAAGCGTTCTGCAGAAAAACCCTTCGCTCTTATTTTAACATATCCATGTAAAGAATACCATAACGCCAGAAACAAAATCCTCACCCCACCCCATATTTCTCATGTCAGAAAATGCAGGTTATCGATCTTTCCTGTCACTACCATGCACTCCGCGGACAGCTGCTTCAGGCATAAGCCCTTTCCTGTCAGCCGCAGCACCCCCGCCGCTGTACCGATCCGCACCGTTTCCTCTCCGTATTCCAAAATGCCTTTGTAGTTTTCTATGGTGACTTCTTCTCTTCCGATCAGGGAGATCAGCGGCAGATTCAGCATGATCTCCTTAGGCAGCTCCAGTGCTTCTGTTACATTTTTCCGTAGTCCCATATGACCACCTCAGAACCATTTGTTCAGTCTATGCCTTCCGGGAATGTCCTATCACATCAAAAAAGACACTCACATAAATGTAAGTGTCTCTCTATCAGATTTATTTCTTCACCAAAACGTAGTTTTGGCAAATGAGGGTGCAGGGAAATCATTTCCCTGCTGGGGTGTGGGGCCAAGCCCCAAGGTCTTAACTAAGGAGTGCACGGTCAGAAGCAAATTCCTTGCCGCTGGCACAGGTGAA
>JAFRZQ010000406.1 GCA_017442465.1 Anaerotignum sp.
AAGATATCTTCTGCCACTGCGGCATCATGCTGTTCCTGCGTGATCATATCCAATTCCAGCATTTTGGAAAGAACTGTCAACTGACGTTTACGGCTTTCTTCTTCATTGGAATCGGGTGCATATTTACTGGGATGCTTCGTGATACCCGCGATCATTGCAGATTCCGCCAGAGTCAGCTCACTAGCATGTTTGCCGAAATAATACTGAGATGCAGCCTCAACCCCATGGAGACCATGATGCAACGCAATCGTATTCAGATACAGTTCCAGAACATATTTTTTTGTTTCTTCTTTAGATCCCAACTGATCTTCCAGTGCATTTTCCAGGGATACTGCCAGATACTGTTCCTTGATTTTTCTGGTCAGACTTTTTTCATTGGTCAGCACCTCATTTTTAATGACCTGCTGCGTAATTGTACTTGCGCCCTGAGAAAAATCCATCGTTTTTATGTTTTCCATCATTGCACGCATGATACCTCTGATGTCGATACCATTGTGTTCATAAAATCGCTGGTCTTCGATAGCAACGACAGCATTCTGCATATTCTTTGTGATTGCAGAAAGCTTCACATACTCACGGTTTTCAGAGCCATGCAGTTTATCCACTGCCTCCCCTTCATCATCGTAAATAACAGATGTGTAGGAATCAGGCATAACATCGGATGTGTTCAGCATTTCCGTACTCTGCAGGATACCAAAAACAGTACCCAATGCCGCACCTGCCACAGCAAAACCTATAATAACTGCAACGACCAGTGCAACTTTCCCAATTCTGCCGTTTACACTGCGTTTCTTTCTGCGTCTTTTACGTTTTTTTTCTGAAGTGTTGAGAGAAGATTCCCCTTTACTGCTTCTGCGTGGACCGCGGGAGCCATCGGAAGGTCTTCTCGTGTTTCGAGATTCACTCATAAAAAGCCTCCTGTTTATTCAAAAAAGCAAAATCATGCGGAGTTTTACCCTTCGCGTTTCATAAACAATACTTCGTTTATTATAGCAGATTTTTCCCATATATGAAAGACATTTTCTTTTCGAATCTCTTACATCTTATATAAGATTTATTTAATTTTTATTTTCCATCTCTATTTATGTATGTTTTTTCATAATTTATATAAATGGAGGGTCAACGATGAAACGAAAAACCACAAAGCGTAACAGGAATATCTTTTTATCCATTTTTCTTATATTGTTCTTTTTTGTATTCTTTACCATTATTATGGAAGAACGCCTTTTTCCACCCTTCCTGGAAATTTCGCATATGCAGTGTAAGGCAATCGCAAATGACATCATTGATGAAGCAGTTATGAAAAACATTCAGTCCATGGACCACACCTCCCTTATATCCCAGGAAGAAGATAATTACACTGCAGATACAGCCATGATCAATCATTTCTGTGCACTGCTGAGTTCAGATCTCACCAGTGAGTTAAATAAACTGCCGCCCGATAACATTCAGATCCCTTTAGGGGCAGTAACGAACCTGAGCTTCCTTGCTAATGCAGGGCCGGAAATCCCTTTTTCACTGGTTCCGATGGGTTCCGTCAAAGTGGATTATGAAACAGAATTTATATCCGCAGGAATCAACCAGATAAACTATAAAATATGGCTGAATATCTCCATGGAAATGAAAATCGTCAATCCTCTTTATCACGAGACTCTCTGCATGGAAAGAAAGATCATGCTCGCCGATCTGATATTCAGCGGGAAGGTTCCGGAACATTATTTTGAAGTATCCGGTACCGGCGAATATCTATTGACAGAATGAACAAAATGCTAGTATGATATGAAATAGCGAGTTTGATTTGATATGGAGGTAATAAAAATGATCAAAACATTAAGAGAATTCTGGAACGAAGTTGCTGAAATATCCTATGACAGCAGCGATTACGGTATGATCCATCAGATTCGTAACCAGTTCAGAACAACTGAAATCAATAACTTTGTGAATTCTTTTGTACCCGGCGCGGAAATCATGAAAGATGGTAAAAATGGCGCTCCTGTGGTAATGAAAGGCAAAGCAGATGATAATAAAGGCATGACAGGTAATGAAGAAATCGATTTCCACGGTCTGCAGCTGTTTGATTATTCTGATTTGAAAGGGGACTGGATGGTCGTAACATTCCCCGACATGGAATCCCTGGAAAAACACCTGCTGAGTGAAGCTGGTGCTCTGAATTTCTCTTCCACAGAAACTCTGGTATTTGAAGACGGTATTTATAAACCCTTCCAGATCATGTTCAACGGCGACCATGACACTGTGATCCCTATCGAAAAAAATTCCTATGATACACCACTGGATATCAACGGAATGCAGGGCCGCATTTGGGTAAGATGGATGGATCCTAAGGAACTGGAACCCCTGACAGATGAAGACGTAGAAGCATACAGACGTTCCATCGGCAGATAATGAACATTAAAAAGCAACCCTTTCGGGTTGCTTTATTTTTTATTTATTAGATTTCCAGTGTTTCACCAAATCTCTTTTCGTATTCTTCTGCCAGACCTGCTCTGAAATCAGGATGCGCGATCGCAATCAGTGCTTTTGCTCTTTCACGCAGTGTTTTACCCCACAGATGTGCAATGCCGTATTCTGTTACGATATAGTCCACATCCATTCGGGAAGTTGTTACATATGCACCATGATCCAGGAAAGGTACGATTTTGGAAATAGTGCCATTTGCTGCTGTGGAAGGCAGTGCAATGATAGAGCGGCCGCCTTTGGACATACGGGCACCGCGGATAAAGTCTACCTGACCACCTACACCGCTGAACTGCATGCCTTTTACCACTTCTGCATTGATCTGACCAACGAGATCGACCTGGATACAGGAGTTGATGGATACCATGTTATCGTTCATCGCGATCACATTTGGATCATTTACATAGTCAACACCGTGCAGTTCAAAGTTAGGGTTATCATCCAGGAAGTCATACAGTTTCTGAGAACCTGCAGCAAATGTTGCAATACATTTACCGGGATGCAGTGTTTTCTTTTTATTGTTGATAACGCCAGATTTGATCAGATCAACGATGCCGTCTGCTGCCATTTCTGTATGCAGACCCAGATCTTTTTTATCCTTCAGGAATGTTACAACTGCATCGGGGATCCCGCCAATGCCAAGCTGCAGTGTGTCGCCATCGTTAACCAAAGATGCGCAGTATTCACCGATCTTTCTTTCTACATCAGTGATTTCTGCACCAGGAAGTGTGGGGATCGGTCTGTCTTCTTCTACGATGATATCTACATCTCTCAGGTGAACAAAGGAGTTACCCATAACTCTGGGCAGATTTTTATTCATCTGTGCGATGATCAGTTTTGCATGATTTTTCATAGTAGGGATATGGTCTACACCTGTACCAATGGAGCAGAAACCATGTTTGTCCGGAGCAGAAATAGAGATCATCATAACATCAATGTCACCTCTGGACAGCACCATTTTAGGATACTGATGGAAGAAACAAGGCATGAATTCCCCTCTGTTTTCGGCGATCAGTTTTCTTGTAGAGCCGCTCAAGAACATACCATGGAAACGAACGTGTTTTTCCATGCCGGGTTTTGCCGCAGGAGGATTGCCCAGAGACAGCAGATAATGCAATTCTACGTTTTCCAGGTGTTCATAATTTCTTTCCAGAGCTTCTGTCAGTGCATACGGCTGAGAGCCTACTTCTGCCACTGTTACATGATCACCGGATTTAATATGACGGACTGCTTCATCTGCAGTCATGATTTTGTCTTTATAAATCGTTCTCCAATCCATTTGATTCATCCTTTCTTTGAAAAAGTTCGTCAAGGTTATTGTATACAACTATTTTATCATAATTCCCTTTGCCAGACAATCTTCTTATTTCTTTGCACAATAAAAAAGGCATGCTTTCGCATGCCTTTCGATGTTTATATATGGAATTAGCCTTACTGAACGAAGGATACCAGCAGGTCGCCCTGGTTTACCTTGTCGCCTTCTTTCACATAGATCTTGTCGATCACACCGTCTTCTTTTGCAACAACGGATGTTTCCATCTTCATCGCTTCTACTGTCAGCAGAGGCTGGTTCTTCTTCACTTCGTCGCCTTCTTTTACCAGTACTTTGGATACTGTGCCAGGGATGGAAGAACCCAGGTGGAAAGGATTATTCTTATCTGCTTTCAGTTTACCGTCGCTCTTAACTTCCAGATGTTTATCCAGAACCTTGATCTCACGCATTACGCCATTGATTTCAAATGTCAGAGAACGCAAACCTTCTTCATTAGGTTCAGTCATATCCACATATTTGATTGTGATTTCCTTACCTTCGCCGATTTCCAGAACAGTTTCTTCCCCTTTTGCCAGACCGAAGAAGAATACGTCACTGCTCAGTTTGGATACGTCTGTATATACTTCCCAGTGATTTGCATATTCATCATATACTTTAGGATACAGTGCATAAGACAGTTTGTTTCTGGGGTTGATGTCCTTATAGGAATGTTCTTCTCGCAGATGTCTTTCGATGGCATCGAAATCAACAGGTTCCATCAGCGCACCGGCTCTGCCTTCGATGGGTTTTGCCCCCTTCAGAACGATTTTCTGCAGATCTGCAGGGAAACCGCCTTCAGGCTGACCGATATTACCTGTGAAGTAGTCCACTACGGAATCAGGATAGGACAAGTCTGCACCTTCTGTCAGAATGTTATCCTGTGTCAGGCCATTCTTAGACATAAAGATCGCCATATCACCCACAACCTTGGAGGAAGGTGTTACTTTTACGATATTGCCCAAGAGATCATTTGCCTGTTTGTACAGATGTTTGATTTCTTCGAACTGGTCAGCGGAGCCCATGGCTTTTACCTGTGCCAGCAGGTTGGAATACTGACCGCCGGGGATTTCATATTTATAGATTTCTGTATTAGGTGTCTTCATTTCAGACTCGAAGCCTGTGAAGATCTGACGAACGCCCTGATAGTACTGGCTGATTTCTGTCAGCTGATCTGTATCCAGACCTGTATCGCGTTCTGTGCCTTTCAGTGCTTCTACAACAGCATTCATAGAAGGCTGGGATGTCAGGGAAGACATGGACTGGATCGCAGCATCGGCGATATCTACGCCTGCTTCTGCAGCCATCAGGATCGTGCTGACGCCATTACCTGTTGTATCATGGGTATGCAGGTGCAGAGGAATGTTCAGTTCTGCTTTCAGTGCTTCGAACAGTTTTTTCGCTGCATAGGGTTTCAGCAGACCTGCCATGTCTTTGATGGCAAAGATATGAACACCAAGAGCTTCCAGTTCTTTTGCTTTTCTTACATAGTAGTCCAGTGTATATTTTGTTTCATTAGGATCCAGAATATCGCCTGTGTAGCAGATGGCGCCTTCAACGATCTTGCCTGTTTTCAGTGCTTCTTCGATGGGCATCTTCATGTTTTCCACCCAGTTCAGGGAGTCGAAGATACGGAAAATGTCTACGCCATGATCTGCAGATTCCCTGATAAATTCACGAACCACGTTATCGGGATAGTTCGCATAGCCAACGGCATTGGATGCACGCAGCAGCATCTGGATCAGGGTGTTGGGCATTGCTTCGCGCAGTTTCGCCAGTCTCACCCAAGGAGATTCTTTCAGGAAACGATAAGCAACGTCGAATGTTGCACCGCCCCATGCTTCAACAGAGAATGCATTAGCCATAGCCATATTTGTCGCAGGAGCAACTGCCAAAAGGTCATTTGTACGCAGTCTTGTTGCCATCAGAGACTGATGGGCATCACGCATGGATGTATCTGTAATAAACAGTCTCTTTTCTTTCATCAGGGACTGTGTGAACTCTTTTGCACCCATAGCAAGGAATTTATCTCTAGCGCCATAAGTAGAAATCGTTGTACCATTTTCAGCCTTGCCGAAGGAAGGAACTACGATGGGTTCGAACTGAGGTTTTTTACCTCTGGATTCATTTACGATCTGATTACCGATAAACTCAGCAATCTTACTTGCTCTGTCCTGACCAGGAACAAAATGGAACAGTTCGGGAGAATTTTCGATAAATGTTGTTGTGCATTTACCGTATCTCCATGTTTTAGACTGCAGCACATTGATCAGGAAAGGAATATTTGTTTTTACGCCACGGATACGAGTTTCCTTGATGGCACGGATCGCTTTATTGGTTGCACCCCAGAAAGATCTGTCATGAGCAATGACTTTAACCAGCAGGGAATCATAGTAAGGTGTGATTTCCGCACCGGCATGGGCAGCAGCGCCGTCCAGTCGGATACCGTTACCGGCAGGGGAACGATATACGCTGATCTTGCCTGTATCGGGCATGAAGTTATTTGCAGGGTCTTCTGTTGTAATTCTCAGCTGGATGGAATATGCATTGCATTTTACATCTTCCTGAGATGCCAGGCCGATCTGAGGGGCATACAGAGGATAGCCTTCTTCGATCAGGATCTGTGCCTGTACGATATCTACGCCTGTTACTTCTTCTGTTACAGTATGTTCAACCTGGATACGAGGGTTCATTTCGATGAAGTAATAGTTTTCATCAGCATCCACCAGGAATTCCAGTGTACCGGCATTTTTATAGCCAACATGTTTGGACAAGCGAACTGCATCGGCCAGGATCTTTTCACGAACAGGGTCACTTACTGTGAAAGCAGGTGCAAATTCCACTACTTTCTGATGACGTCTCTGTACGGAACAGTCACGGTCAAACAGGTGAACAACATTACCATATTTATCACCCAGAACCTGAACTTCGATATGTTTAGGATCACGCAGATATTTTTCCACAAAGATCTTATCATCACCGAATGCTTTTTTTGCTTCGTTTCTTGCTTCTTCAAATACAGTAGGCATTTCTTCTGCGGAATGAACGATACGCATACCACGACCGCCGCCGCCGTTGGAAGCCTTCAGCATAACGGGATAGCCGACATTTGCCGCCACTTCCATCACTTCATCCAGATTACGGATGGCATAGTCTACACCGGGGATAATGGGCACGCCGCATTCGATGGCCATCTTTTTGGAAGAGATCTTATCGCCCATTTTGTACATAACATCTACATCAGGGCCGATAAAGTCGATCCCCGCATTTCTGCAGGCTTCTACAAATTCAGGATTTTCAGACAGGAAGCCATAACCGGGATGGATGGCGTCTACACCCTTCGCTTTTGCGATCTTAATAATATTTTTAATATCCAGATAAGCGTCCAGAGGACCTTTTTCAGGATTCAGCATATATGCTTCGTCAGTTTTTGTACGGAACAGTGCATATTTATCTTCTTTGGAGAAAATACCAACTGTCTGGATACCCAGTTCATTCAGGGCACGATACACACGGATCGCAATTTCACCGCGGTTTGCCACGAGAACTTTTTTATATCTTTTAATTTTAACGTTTCCCATGGGGATTACCTCCTTTTTTTGGCTCTCTCAATAATCTTTTCTATCTATAAGTATCTTGGAATATCTTGCCAAAGAATAATTACCCATTATTATAATATAGATTCTTCGTTTCGTAAATAACAAATTTCTATTGTTCCACATAAAGAACACTTTTGTCCCTCACAAAAAGACATTCCCAGAATTTCTATCAAATATGTTTCTTTACAAAAAACATCCCCAATAATTGAGAAAGGCTCTTTACTTCTACAACTTCCATATGCTCCAGATTCGTTTCTCTTACCCCGCCAACAGGAACAAACACTTTTTCAAATCCCATACGGTCCAGTTCCTTTACGCGGCTTTCCATAGAAGGCACACGCTTCAGCTCTCCCGTCAGCCCGACGTCGGCAAGGAAAGCCCAGTTTGAAGGGATCGGTTTATTATACACGGAAGATGCAATGCTCATCAAAACCGCCAGATTTGCCGCCTGCTCTTTCAGGTACAAACCGCCGGTGGTTTTGATGACAACGTTTTTATCATATAATTTTACATTCCCACGCTGCTCCAGAATAGAGATCAGGGTATTCATCGTATCTTTTTTCATAGTCTCGCTAATGCGGGATGGATATGGTGTGAAAGAAGCAGAAACCAGACTTTCGATCTCTGCAATCACAGGACGGGAGCCTTCCTTTAATACTGTTAGAGCACTGCCGGAAACATCCTCCCCCTTTTGTCTTTTTGTTACAAAATATTCAGAGGGATTTTCAATAGAAACCAATCCTGCTTCTGTCATAGTAAAGAAGCCCATCTCACCTGTACTGCCGAAACGGTTTTTTGTCGCCACAAGACAGCGCAGTTCATCGGCACCTTCCCCTTCCAGAACCAGAACTGCATCCACCAGATGCTCCAAGGCGCGCAAACCGGCGATCTCATCAGATTTATTCATCTGCCCGATCATCAGTGCCGCGCGGGGACGTTTTTTATTTTTTGCCACAGAAACCAGCGCAGAAGCACATTCCATAGTCTGCGTAGGATTACCGGCACGGGAAGGCAGGAATTCCGCCAGAGAAAAGGTCTGGATGCTATCCAGAATGATCAGATCCGGATCGACTTCGCTGATCGCTTCCAGCACTCTGTCCATAGATGTATCCGCAAGAATAAAAATATTCTGCTCGATGGTTTCCAGAATACGGTCTGCCCTGTTTTTGATCTGGCTGTCGCTTTCTTCGCCGGAAGCATAGAGCACACGATGCCCCTGTTTTGCCAAAGCGGCCGCCGCCATCAGGCTCAAAGTGGATTTGCCGCCGCCGGGAGGAGAAGTGATGATGGTCACAGAATCGCGAACAATGCCGCCGCCCATAACACGGTCAAACTCTGTGATCCCTGTCAGAAGACGCTGGTCATTTCCTGTTTCCACCTCAAAAAGGCGGGATACAGGCTGTTTGGATACGGCTTTCGCCACCTTTCCATTATTTTTCGCTTCTTCCGCCTCTTCAAACGTATTCCATTCTCCACAATCAGGGCATTTCCCCGCCCATTTCGGACTTTTATACCCACAATTTGTACATTTATAAACGGTTTTGATTTTCATTTCTCCACCTCAAAATAGAAAAATGGACTGTAATCTGCATTACAGTCCACTTGTGTTATCAGCCGATTTTTTCGATTGCAACAGCGGGAGTACCTTTCTGCAGTTCAACGCTGAAAGTAACTTTGCCGACCAGATTGGATTTCATTTTACCAACGTTTACATCGTCGATCAGAATTTTATATTCTGTTTCAGGTTCCAGTTCCATTGTGATCTGCACATCTTCTGCGCCTTCTACTGTAAAACGAGCACCTTTATCGTTCATTTCGAAATTATGTACGGTTGCACCGGGCACTGCTTCCAGAAGCATTTTTCCGTTCTTTTCCAGTTTTGTGATTTCACAGAATGTTTTTACTTTATACAGATCACCATTCACTTCGAAATCCAGAACTTTTTTCTTTTCGTCCATCAGATGATTGCCGAAGCTGATTGCGCCATTGTCTTCCTGTCTGATCAATTCTTCGATTACTGCCATTTTCAGTACCTCCAGTCGTAACTCTCTATTGTGTTTCGTCCGAACAGTCCCAAGAAAGAACTGTATAAACGGTATTGCACTTTCACATTAGAATATAATCTGTTTTACATGGATTATATTATTAAGTTATTATAACACAATTTTATCTTTTGTCATAGCAAATTTTTCTGAATTCTGAATAATAATTCATTTTTATTTTACAGCACGGAAGTGGAATGCTCCGTTAGTCTTCATACCGATGGAAACCTTATCGCCGGCCTTGAATTCTCCCCTTAAGAAGGCCTCCGCAAAGGCATCTTCGATCTTGGACTGGATAGCCCGTTTCAGAGGTCTTGCACCATAAGCCTTGTCGTAGCCATCTTCAGCAATTTTTTCAATAGCCTTATCCGTAAAGGAAACGGTAATATTCATATTGTCCTTAATGCGTTTTGCAAGGATATTTGTCATCAATTTTACGATTTCGATAATATCTTCCTTTTCCAGAGGATGGAATACGATAATATCATCGATACGGTTCAAAAATTCCGGCTTGAAGATATTCTTGATCTCATCCATAACACCTTTTTTCATGTGTTCATAACTCTGTTCCGCTGTTTCCACGCTGGTAAAGCCCAAACGTTTGGGTGCGGCAATGCTTCTTGCACCGGCATTGGATGTCATGATGATAACTGTATTCTTGAAGTCAACTTTTCTGCCCTGACCATCTGTAATGTGACCATCATCCAGCACCTGCAGAAGAATATTGAATACTTCCGGGGATGCTTTTTCGATTTCGTCAAAGAGGACAACGGAATAGGGATTTCTACGCACCTTTTCACTGAGCTGACCGCCCTCTTCATAGCCCACATAGCCCGGAGGAGAACCGACCATTCTGGATACGCTGTGCTTTTCCATATATTCGGACATATCGATACGCACCATAGCATTTTCATCGCCAAACAATGCTTCCGCCAGTGCTTTGGAAAGTTCTGTTTTCCCAACGCCTGTAGGGCCAAGGAACAGGAAGGAACCGATAGGTCTGTTGGGGTCTTTCAGACCGACACGACCACGACGCACTGCTTTTGACAGAGCCTTCACCGCCTCCTGCTGCCCGATGACACGCTGATGCAGCGTTTCTTCCAGACGCAGCAGTCTCTGGCTT
>JAFRZQ010000407.1 GCA_017442465.1 Anaerotignum sp.
GAAACATGCTCTGCCAATGCTACTGCCGCATCATTATAGGAACGAAGCATCATGGCAGAAAGTAAATCTTCCACCTTCCATTGTTCCCCTTCCTTCAGATCCATATGTACCTCCGGCTGACGGGCAGCATTTTTGCTGACAGTCACGATTTCATCCAGACCGCAGTGTTCCAGAACCAGTATGGCTGTCATGATTTTAGTCGTGCTTGCCATTGCCATAGGCTCCTCTGCATTTCGCCCCCATAGAAGCCGCCCTGTTTTTCCATCGATCAGTGCCGCCCCCTGGGCTGCAACATTCGGCTCTGCCCCAAAGACTGTTGCTGCAGACAATAAAAAAAGCAGGAGTACCGAGAGTATTCGCTTCATAAGCATCCCTCCTCCTGCTATTTCTATTCTGTTCACTTTCTGATTATTCGGTCAATTCTCACAACAAGTCAGCTGCTCCACAGCAAATTTTAGAAACCGCTTTGCTGCTGGAGACAATTCCTCAAAATCCATTGCCGCAATGCCCAATGTGATTTTCTGAGGCGGGTCCAGCGGCAGTTTTACAACTTCATATTTCCATCTTTTTGTCAGCAATTCATTCATGATACTGATACCGATCCCCTGTTCCACCAGTGGCATTGCTGCAAAACTTTCTCTTGTGGAAAAACAGATATTCGGTTCCACACCATTTTCCCGTAGCATGGACATAACATCATCATCTTCCCCTCTTTCCGGCATGATAAACTTATCCTCCCCGCAATGAGAAAGGGGATATACCTCTGCTTCAGCCAGCGGATGATCCTTCGGCAGGATCGCCATCATGGATTCCTCCGCCAGAGGGATCCAATCATAAAGCATTGGTTCTATATAACTCATAAATGCTATGTCTGCCTGCCTGTTTTCCAGTTTGTCCTTAATTTCTTTTCTTGGCCCTTCAAACAAACGCACCTCAATATTCGGATATTTTTCCTGAAAAAGCCGAATAACCTTGGGCAACCAATGCGTCGCAATACTGAAATAAGTAGCAATGGTCACACTACCCACTTCCAGTCCATTTAATTCCGCCGCCATCTGGTAAAGATGTTCTTCCTGCTGCAGAAAACTGCGGATCGCAGGCAAAAGCACCTTTCCGTTTGCAGTAGGAACAACCCCCTTCCGACTTCTGCTCAGCAACGGAAATCCAAATTCTTTTTCCAATGCCCCCACCAACTGGCTGACACCCGATGCAGTATAACAAAGCTGTTCTGCTGCTTTTGAAAAGCTTCCTGTTTCCACAGAAGCCAAAAATGCCTTACATCTTGCTGTTTCCATAATTCCCTCTTATTTTAAGTTTTACTTAATATAGATATAATATTCTATAGTTTTACTTTGCATATTTCTGATTATATAATGAAGTCACAAAGAACGCAAGGCTTGCAGAAACAATCATCACTCATTTATATATCAGGAGGAATTTACTATGAAAAATAACGCTTATCATCATGCAAAAATCGGCGGCATAGCAATCATCGTCTGCATCATCTTCTGCTTCATCTGGAGCACAACCAGCTATTCCATGCCTTCATTTTCCGGCATTCTGACATTGGTATTTGCTGCAGGTTTTATTTATTTCACACTAAAGGCTTCCAATCTGCTTCGAGATTTGGAAGAAGAAAAAAACAGAGTATCCCGAAAATAATTCGTATATACATCATTGCAGAAGAAGGGCCCTCCCAAAAAGCTTCCATTTCTCTTCTTTTCTGCCAAACAAAAAAAGCAGTCCAACGACTGCTTTTTTATTATTTATACCGTTAATTCCGTGCCATTTTCTTCGTCTGTTTCTTCTTCCAAAGGAGGCAGTTCCCCAATGCTCTTAAAGCCAAAATAGCGCAGAAATTCATTACTTGTACCGAAAAGCACCGGTCTGCCGGGGGTATCTCCTTTGCCAACCTCACAAATGAGCCTTTTTTCCACCAGTTTCGCTACTGCATGGTCAGAATTAACACCTCGAACTTCTTCGATCTGGGCTCTGGTAATGGGCTGTTTATATGCAACGATAGCCAGTGTTTCCAGCAGGGACTGGGTCAGGCCCTGTCTCTGGGGGCTTTTATACATATTGCGGATATATTCAAAGCATTCTGCCGCTGTACACATCTGGAACGCCCCTTCGATCTCAACGATACGAAGACCACGTTTTTCCTTCTCGTATTTATCCGCCAGCGCAAGGACAACTGCCCTTGCTGTAGCCTTATCCAGCTCAATGGTCTGGGCGATGGACGCCAGAGGCACCGCATCCCCTGCGATGAACAGCAGGGATTCCACTACTGCTTCCAATTCTGATAATCTCATGCTGTTCCTCCTTCCACATATTTGCTGATGAAAATTTCACCAAAGTTTCTATCCTGTGTGATCTGCACTTCCTTCTGCTTGATGAGTTCCAATAAAGCAAGGAAGGTCACGACCTTTTCCATTTTGCCCGCGTTTTCACGGAAAATGGTATGAAACGCCGTTGTTCCATGGGGACGCAAAATCAAGAGATCACGAATATATTCCATTTTTTCGCTGACGGTAAACAAGTCCCTCTGCACAGAACGGAAAGAACTGCGGACCCGGTCCACTTTCGTCTCCTGCCTTGCCATCACCTGCAGAAATGCCGTATGCAGATCATCCAGAGTGATGCCCTGCAGGATCTCATCCAGTTCCTGAGGCTCTCTTTCCTTCAGTTTTTCCACAGAAGCATCAGCTTCCTTATAGAAAACCAAAGCCGCATCCTCTTCTCTTTCTCTGAGGGTTTCCGTAGCATCTTTGATCTTCTTATATTCCAACAGACGCTGCACCAGTTCTTCACGGGGGTCAGGTCCTTCTTCTTCCTCCGTTTTGGGTTTCGGCAGAAGCATTTTGCTTTTGATCTCCAGAAGAGTGGACGCCATCAGCAGAAATTCGCTCATGCCGTCCATGTCCCTGTCTTCTGCCGCTTCCAGATAAGCCATATATTGCTCTGTCAGGGAAGCGATAGGAATATCATAAATATCGATTTCATTTTTTTCGATCAGGTGGTACAAAAGGTCCAATGGTCCTTCAAAAGCATCCAGCCTGATATTGATCTCTTCCATAATCTATCCCCTTTACGCCATGCCCAGCAGATTGCCAAACAGATTCAGAACGCCATAGATCAGTGTATCCATCCAGCCTGTGATCAGACCAAAGAACAGCAGGAACAGGAAGATCATCTGGATCATTTTTTCATTCTGCATAAACTTGAAATACTGATTTGCAGGCATTACGACAGCCAGCACTTTCACGCAATCCATAGGTGCTACCGGCAGACAGTTATACAATGCAAGGCCCGCATTATAATATGCCATATAATTCAGCAGCGTGATCAGATAGGGATTTCCGCCGTTTTTCCGAAGCATCACATAGACCCCCATAAAAACGACCGCCATAACCAGATTCACCACAGAAGGCAGGATCGCCACCAAAAGTGTATCTCTTTTTCTGTTCTTATAATACAGTGCACTGGTTTCCACAGGGTTGCCCCAGCCAAAGCCGCCGCTGTAAAACATCAAAAGAAAGCCGATGGGCTCAAAATGTCTGACAGGGTTCAGGGTCAGGCGTTTCTGGCTTTTGGGATAATTGTCCCCAAAAATCGTAGAAAGCAGTGCTCTTGTAAACTCATGAATGGTAGTCGCCACAAGGATACCAGGGATACCGATCACCATCAGGAGCAGTGTATTTGTGATTTCCATATACTCAAATCCTTTCGATCTCAAGATAAATTCATAATAGTATATTTTACCCCAATCAATAGAAATAGTCAAATAAGAAGGGGCATCCCATTCGGATGCCCCTATTCATTCTCGTGATTATTTTACATATTTCAGTTCATAATTTTTTGTACCCAGACC
>JAFRZQ010000408.1 GCA_017442465.1 Anaerotignum sp.
AAGACCCGTTTTCTGGATCAGTCTGTCTGCCAGTGTGGATTTACCGTGGTCGATATGGGCCACGATACAAAAATTTCGAATATTTTTCTGTTTGTCCTGAGACATAGGCTTCCTCCTTAAACGAATGAATAGTCATATAACAATTTATTATATCATGTTTTGTCTGAGCAAGTCAAAAGATTCCCTTTACTTTTTCCAATCTCTTAAGTGATTTCTTCGGAACTTTTCAAACTTTCTTAAGTTTTCATTCACATTTTGTCCATATTTCGGATGTATACTACAAGAGAAGTCAAAAGGACGCCCCCTTTTACTTCCTGCCTGCGGTCAGCTTCCCCGAGAGGCCGCAGGCACCCCTTCCCTATTTTGAAAAGCACTCCATTTTGGATAAAATAGAATAAAATACCCTCCCCCTATGAAAAAGCAGTCCGCACAGACTGCTTTTTCTTTGTATGTAATAAAAAAAGCGTCCCCCTTTTCCTCATAACGCAGAGCCATCTCAAAAATGCTTCGCATTTTTTCGTTGTCGATGCTCGCCAAATGTCTGCATAAAAAAGAGCACCTCCGTATGTAAACATACGAGGCACTCCTTTATATGCAGACGCTTGGCTCTGCGTTATTACATATAGCTTTTTCTCCAGATGGAAGGTGCAAACAGCATGATGATCGGGAAAATTTCCAATCTCCCTACCAGCATGTCAAAACAAAGCACCAGTTTTGAGAAACCAGAGAAGAAAGAGAAGTTTTCTACCGGACCAACCATGGCAAAACCAGGGCCAACATTGCCCAGACATGTTATCACAGAGGTCAGAGAGGTCGTAAAGTCATAGTTATCAAAGGAAATCAGGATAAAAGACCCAAGAAGCAACAGAACATATACAACGATATACCCTGTCACACCCCTCACAACATCTTCCTCCACTTTATATCCATCTAACTTGATCAGATTGACAGAACGGGGATGGACGATATGTCTGATTTCCCTATAAGCCAGTTTCAGCAGAATGATCAGTCTGGAAACCTTGATGCCGCCGCCGGTGGAGCCAGCACACGCCCCCAGGATCGTCAGGCAGAAAATCAAAGTCTTTGAAAATTCCGGCCAGAGATCAAAATTCGCCGTAGCAAACCCTGTTGTTGTAACAATAGCCGCCACCTGGAAAGCCGCATGACGGAATGCGCTTTCAAAAGTAGGATACATGCTGTAAATATTCCCTGTGATCAGCACGATACAGGCAACAACGATCACCACATAATAACGCAGTTCTTCATTCTTCCATATACTTTTGAAATCTCGCAGGATCATCAGATAATACAGGTTGAAATTTACGCCGAACAACAGCATGAAGATCGTAATAACATATTCATAATATGCATTGTTATAACCGGCAATGCTGGAATTCAGGATCGCAAACCCGCCTGTTCCCGCCGTGGAAAAAGAGTTTACCACGCTGTCAAACAGAGGCATGCCTCCCAGCAGCAAAAGCACCATTTCAATAACCGTCAGCGCAATATAGATCTTATACAGCAGTTTTGCTGTGGATTTTACCTTTGGCACCAGCTTGGATACCATTGGCCCAGGGGCTTCCGCCTTCATCAGATACATGGAGCGTTCATCCCCCATAGGCAGGATCGCCAGCATAAATACCAGGATCCCCATACCGCCGATCCAATGGGTAAAACTACGCCAGAACAGAATGCTCATGGGCAGCCCCTCTATTTCCGTCAGGATGCTGGCCCCTGTTGTGGTAAAGCCGGATACCGTTTCAAAAAAACAGTTGATAAACCCATTTATGGCGCCACTCAGATAAAAAGGAAGGGCACCAAAAAGGGACATCACGATCCAGGAAAGGGCAACCACAACAAACCCTTCTCGGCCATAAATACTTTTATTTTCAGGCTCCTTATGTCTGATCAGTGTGCCCAGTGCCAGACAGACCACTACTGTGATCAGAAATGCCTTCTGTGCAGCAGACTCTCCATATACAAAGGCCAGCACCATCGGAATGGACATCAGGATGCCTTCAATACGAAGCAAACTGCCCAGAACATAGGAAATCATATTATAATTCATACTTATTCACCAGTCTTAATGATTATTTCAGAATATCCTTCAGATCCATCAACTGTTTATGCGTTGTAACGATAATAACGCTGTCTCCTTCTTCAATAGCATCATTACCGCCGGGAATGATAATACGGTTCCCTCGGATGATCGTTGCTACCAGAACACCGCTTCTGGTTTTCAGATCCTTCAGAGGGATACCCACTACAGGGGAAGTCTTTTTCACCTTAAATTCCAGCGCTTCTACCTGTCCGTTTACCAGTCTATGCAACGCTTCTACGTTGCTGCTGCCGGCAGAGTTCTGCATCGCCCGTACATAGCGAATGATATTGCTTGCCGCAATGGTTTTCGGAGAGATAAAACCATCGATATCCAGATTATCCAGAATTTCATTGAAGGAGATCCTGTTGATCTTTGCAATGACCTTGGATACCTTTCTCGCCTTGCCATACAGGGCTACAACGATATTTTCTTCGTCCATGCCTGTCAGGCAGACCAGTGCATCGGTTTTATCGAGACCTTCTTCCGACAGCAGATCCTTGTCCGTACCATCCCCATGGATAATGACTGCCTCCGGCAGCATTTCACAAAGATATTCGCAGCGGTTATAATCCATTTCAATGATCTTCACACGCACATGCATGGAAATCAGGTCTTTTGCCAGATAATAGGCCAGTCGGCCGCCGCCGATGATCATAACAGATTTTACACCGGTACGGAAAATACCAATGGTGCGGAAAAATTTGGTGATCTCCATATGAGGTGCTGTCAGATTGATCTTATCGCCTTCCTGCAGCACAAAATCACCGCTTGGAATAAATACTTCGCCGCCCCTCTGCACTGCACAGATCAGGACTTTTACCTGAAATTCCTTATAGATCGCCCACAAAGGCATACCATCCAGCACACTGCCATGGGCGATCTTGATTTCTACCAGTTCCACACGACCGCGGGCAAACATTTCGATTTTCAAAGCAGAAGGGAAACGCAGCAAACGGGAAATTTCCATAGCTGCTGCCAGTTCCGGGTTTACCGCCATACTCAGCCCCAGTTCTTCCTTCAGTTCTCTGATCTGCTCATAGTATTCCGGATTACGCACACGGGCAATGGTATTCTTTACACCCACCTTTTTGCCTACCAGACAGGAAAGCATATTTACCTCATCCAGAGAGGTCGCCGCGATCAGAAGATCCGCATCGGGCACACCGGCTCTTTTCTGCACTGCCATACTGGCGCCGTTGCCCTCCACACTCATGATGTCCATAGTATTGGAAGCATTATTCAAAACTTTTGTGTTATTATCGATCACAATGATGTCATGTCCTTCACCGGAGAGTTGTCTGGCAATGGTACTGCCTACCTTGCCGTCCCCAACGATCACAACTTTCATACTGCATCCTCCTTGATTCAAACCTTCAGGCACCGCCTAAAGGACACAATACTTTTATCATATCATGTTAGCACTTTCTTTCGGAAAACACAAGATTTTTCCTGATTCTTAACAAATACTTCTCAAAGAAAACAGCTCCGGAAAATCTTCCGGAGCTTAGTCTATACATATTTTTAATTTTTATTTCGCACATTTTTCTTTCATAATGGAAACCAGATCAGAAAGTGCAATTTCTGTTTTTTCGCTTGTTGCCATTTCCTTCAGTTCCACTCTGCCGCTTTCCAGTTCGGAATCGCCCAGGATCACGGAATATTTTGCCCCGATCTTGTTTGCATATTTCATCTGTGCTTTTACGCTTCTTTCCACAGTATCACAGTCAGCCTTAATACCTGCTTTTCTCAGTTCAAATGCCAGAGACTGTGCTTTCAGAAGGCCTGCTTCCCCCATGGAACCGATGTAAACATCTCTTTCGGGTACTTCTGTGAGAGCACCATTCTGTCTTTCCAGAATCATGATCAGTCTTTC
>JAFRZQ010000409.1 GCA_017442465.1 Anaerotignum sp.
GGATGGCATAGGAATTATAGGCCATGCCATCGGGCACGACAAACTGCCCTTCAAACATATCTATTTCATGATCATTTACTCCAATATATCTAATATCATTTGTAATCATCATCATATCCCCTCAGTTTTCAAATTTTTTCTGTATTATAGCCTCTTTTCTGTAAAAATCAAGCGGAAAAACAGAAAAACACGACCTTTTGCTCAAGTTCTCCTTTTAACGCATCCGTTTTTCCCCTGTTGCCAGATAGATCTCATACCATTCCCAATGCTCCAGTTTTACATCCAAAGCTGCAATGGCATTATCCAGGCGATGCAGCTTATTACTGCCTACCAGGGGCAGCATCCCCACAGGATGGTACAGGATCCATGCATACAAAATCGTTTCAGGACTTGTATTATGTCTTTCAGCGATCTCCTCCAGAACCGCACGGACCTTTGCATAGGGCTCTTCATCGGATGTAAATATCTTGCCCCCTGCCAAAGGAGACCATATCATGGGATGGATCTGTTTTTCCAATAATAGATCCAGCATGCCGCTGTTGATATGTTCATAGCAGGTAGGATTGAATTCGATCTGATTCGCCACCAGCTGACCGCCGGTACAGTTATTCAGTGCATTGAATTTGAAGGGATCGAAATTGGAAACGCCGATCTCCTTCACCAGCCCCTCTGCCTTCAGCTCCAGCAGTGCCTTCGCCGCTGCATGGGGATCCAGAAGGGGGTCTTCTCTATGGATCAGATACAGATCGATATAGCCGCAGTGCAGTCTTTCAATGCTGTCGCGGCAAGCCTGCTTGATGGTTTCATAACGGGTGTCGTAATGCTTTGCAATTTTCACCACTTTTCCATCGCCATAGGGCATACCGGCAATTTTTTTGATACCCGTTTTTGTCACCAGCTGAATTTTCTCACGAATTTCAGGATATTTTTCAAATACCTTTCCCATTTCCGTTTCACAGACAGTATTGCCATAAATTTCTGCCGTATCAAAGGTTGTTACGCCCCTTGCGATACAGCCCCGCATGAATTCTGCCAGAGTTTCTGTATCCCAATTCCAGTCCGTCAGCCGCCAGAAGCCCTGAATGATGCGGGACATGGTCAGGTTTTCCGTGATCTTTACATATTCCATACAATATCCTCCCTTTTTGTATAAACCACAAATACGCTGCATATTTTTCTGCCAAAAAGGCATCCTTTTCTCCCCTTTATCGGAAAGAGGACTTCCTCATATTGGATTTCTTTGGCATATTTTTACAAAAGGACATTTGTCCATTTGCATATTTTTGTTTTTATTCCCATACAAACCATTTTTATGCATGCTTTATGCTTACAATTCGCCAAAATTGCATAAATATTCACAGTTTTGTTGACTTCATTTCTGTATGATATATAATAAGTATAAATCAAAATTGCCTTTAATCAATAGGTTTTTACCGATTTCCATATTTGTTTTCATCATAGAAAGGATGTCAGTATGAAGTATAAAGTATACATCGACGGACAGGTCGGTACCACAGGCCTGCAGCTCCGTCAGAAATTACAGAATCATAAAGAAGTGGAAATTTTGCTCATCAGCGAAGAACTTCGTAAGGATGAAAACGAAAGAAAACGGCTGATGAACGAGGCTGATGTAGTTTTCCTTTGCCTGCCCGATGATGCAGCCAAGGAAGCAGTGAAGCTGGTGGAAAACCCCAACACCTGCGTCATCGACGCCAGCACAGCCCATCGCGTGAACCCCGACTGGACTTACGGCTTCCCCGAACTTTCTGCAAAACACAGGGAAAACATCAAAAACAGCAAAAGGATCGCCAACCCCGGCTGTCATGCTACAGGCTTTATCGCCGCGGTATATCCGCTGGTGGAAATGGGCATCATCGGCAAGGATTATCCCCTGACCGCCCATAGCCTGACGGGCTACAGCGGCGGCGGCAAGGCAATGATCGCCGATTATAACGATGAAAACAGACCCGTTGCCTTTGACAGCCCCAGACAGTATGGCCTGAGCCAGAACCATAAACACCTGCCGGAAATGCAGCATGTGACAGGCATCGACGCACCCCCTGTATTCTGCCCCATCGTAGCGGATTACTACAGCGGTATGGCGACCTGCATCCCCCTGATCTCTTCCTTATTTAAGAAGAAAGTGACGAAGGATGAGCTGTTTGCAATGCTGAAGGAGTATTATAAAGATGCAAAACTCATCAGTGTAGAGGAAGAGCCTACCAACTTCCTGGCGTCCAATCCCCTGAGTGATACCAACGGACTGACACTGTATCTGCAGGGCAATGACGAGAGAATGACACTCATCAGCGTATTCGACAATCTGGGCAAAGGCGCATCCGGCGCCGCCGTACAAAATATGAATATTGTTTTAGGCCTCGATGAAACCACCGGCCTAATCTAAAAAAATATCGCAAAACGTAGTTTTGCGAAGTTTCGGGTCGAGGGGGTGACC
>JAFRZQ010000410.1 GCA_017442465.1 Anaerotignum sp.
AAGCGGATGACGGGAATCGAACCCGCCTCTAAAGCTTGGGAAGCTTTCATTCTACCGATGAACTACATCCGCATCTGGTACTTTTTTATTTTATCACATTCCGCATTTTTGTAAAGTATCATTTTGTTTCAATATTTTCCTAAGAACTGACAATTTTACAGGAGTTCATTTTGGCTTTGCGGGTATACTAGCAGAAGAAAAAAATTCTGGATGCGAGGGATGCGGTGTGGGGAAATTTATGGTCAAAGGAATGGAAGGCGGTTTACGGGGCAGGGTGCAGATCAGCGGGGCTAAAAATGCGGCTCTGCCAATTCTGGCGGCATGTCTTTTGACAGAAGAGTGTTGTGAGATACGGAATGTACCCCCTCTGTCGGATGTGCGGCACATGGTAACGCTGCTGCGGGAGTTGGGGGCAAAGGTGGATTTTTGTGAGGAAGAGGAACGGGTTTTGGTGCAGGCAGAAGCGATCGGGCAGACCGAAAGCAGGGAAGAAGCGGCGCAGAAAATGCGGGCTTCTTTTCTGGTGGCCGGAGCACTTTTGGGCCGCTGCGGGCAGGCAAGGCTGCCCCTGCCGGGAGGCTGCCAGATCGGCAGCCGTCCCATTGATTTGCATCTGAAAGGATTTCAGGCCATGGGGGTGAAAAATAAACAGGAGCATGGGTTTGTGGAATTGTCTGCGAAAACCCTGAAAGGCGGGGAGATCTATCTGGATTTTCCCAGTGTAGGTGCAACGGAAAATGTGATGCTGGCAGCAACGCTAGCCAAGGGAAGGACAGTCATACAAAATGCCGCAGCAGAACCGGAGATCTGTGATCTGGCGGATTTCCTGCGGGAGCTGGGGGCGGATATCACGGGAGACGGAACAGATACCATTACCATTACGGGGGTAAAGAAGCTGTGTGGAGCGTCCCACGCAGTCATCCCGGACCGCATCGAGGCGGGTACCTTTATGGCGGCGGCGGCCATTACCGGCGGGGATATCCTGCTGGAAAATGCCAGGGAGGAACATCTGAAGCCGGTGATCGCAAAACTGGCAGAGTGCAATGTGAAAACAGAACTGACGGCGGAAGGACTGCGGGTATACCGAAAGGGGAAACTGCATCCCATTCAGCTGAAAACCATGCCGTATCCCGGTTTTCCAACGGATATGCAGGCCCAGTTCATGAGCCTGATGACCATGGCGAAAGGAACCAGTGTGATCACGGAAACGGTGTTTGAGAACCGTTTTCTGCACGCGGGGGACCTGCAGCGGATGGGGGCGGATATCAAAATAGACAGCCGCAGTGCGGTGATCGAAGGCGTGGAGGAAATGACGGGAGCAAAGGTACGGGCTACGGATCTCAGGGCAGGTGCGGCACTGATCCTTTCCGCCCTGGCGGCAAAAGGGGATACGGAGATCAGTGATATCTATCATATTGAGCGGGGATATTATCAGATCGATGAAAAACTGCGGCGTCTG
This sequence comes from Anaerotignum sp., assembly GCA_017442465.1. Taxonomy (GTDB): domain Bacteria; phylum Bacillota; class Clostridia; order Lachnospirales; family Anaerotignaceae; genus Anaerotignum_A. The sequence goes on from JAFRZQ010000410.1 coordinate 1,460, forward strand.
GGGGCGGATATCCGCAGGGAATCTGAATAAAATGGTAGTGTTCATAATTTTTTTACAAAATGTTCAAGGGTTCACTATATTTTCTTGCTATACTCAGCATCATCCGAAGGAGCATCCTTCGGCATACATAAGGAGAGAAGATGTGATAACAGGAAAGAGAGTTGTATCTTAATGGAAATGAAAAATCAAAGAAAACCTTTGTTGTATTATTGGCTTATCGCATTATTGGTCATGGGCTTTATCAATATGTTCTTTCTGCCTTTCATGGCAAAAAACAGTATTCAGCAGGTAAATTATGATGTTTTTCTGACACAGGTTGAGGAAAAGAATGTTTCTCAGGCAGAGGTCAATGAAGATATCATTTATTTTTTCCTGAAAGAAGAAATAACCGAGGATACAACAACAGTTTTTGCAGAACAAAACGTACCGAAGGTCTATTCTACCGTTCGTATGGATGACCCGCAGCTGGTAGAACGTCTTTTTGAGGCGGGTGTTTCCTTTGGAGAAGTGAAACCCAAGGAGATATCCCCGCTGTTCAGCACCTTTATTATGTTCTTGCTGTTTTTCTTTGGCTGGCGGCTCATTATGAAAAAATTCGTGGGAAAAATGGGCGGCCCCGGCAATGCCATGTCTTTTGGGAAGGCCAATGCAAAAATTTATGTGAAGGCCCAGACGGGAAAAACATTCAAAGATGTGGCAGGGCAGGATGAAGCCAAAGAAGCCTTGAATGAGATCGTGGATTTCCTCCATAATCCACAGAAATATACAGAGGTTGGGGCGAAGCTGCCGAAAGGGGCACTCCTGGTAGGCCCTCCCGGCACAGGGAAAACCCTGCTGGCCCAGGCGGTGGCAGGGGAAGCCAGCGTTCCCTTTTTCTCCATTTCCGGTTCTGAATTTGTGGAAATGTTTGTCGGCATGGGGGCGGCGAAGGTTCGTGACCTGTTTAAGCAGGCCAATGAAAAGGCACCCTGTATCGTATTTATCGATGAGATCGATACCATCGGGAAAAAGCGTGACGGCCACGGAATGAGCGGCAATGACGAAAGGGAACAGACCCTGAACCAGCTTCTGACGGAAATGGATGGCTTTGACGGCAAAAAGGGTGTTGTTATCCTGGCGGCAACAAACCGTCCGGAAACGCTGGATAAAGCTCTCCTGCGTCCCGGCAGGTTTGACAGACGTATCCCCGTGGAACTGCCCGATCTGAAAGGCAGAGAGGCCATTCTGAAAGTACATGCGGAAAAGATCAGAATGGAAAATGACATCGATTTTGATGCCATTGCCAGAGCGACTTCCGGTGCTTCCGGTGCAGAATTGGCAAATATCATCAACGAAGGGGCTCTGCGGGCAGTTCGCATGGGCAGGGGCAAGGTCAGCCAGAATGACCTGATGGAAAGTGTAGAGGTCATCCTTGCGGGCTATCAGCGCAAAGGGGCTGTCATTTCCAAAAAGGAAAAGGAGATCATTGCCTATCATGAGATCGGCCATGCCCTGGTGGCAGCAAAGCAGAATCATTCTGCCCCGGTGCAGAAGATCACTATCGTACCCAGAACCAGCGGCGCACTGGGTTATACCCTGCAGGTGGATGAAGGGGAAAAACATCTGATGAGCAAAGAAGAGATTTTCAATAAGATCACCACATTTACAGGGGGACGAGTGGTGGAAGAACTGAAATTTGGTTCTATCACTACCGGTGCCTCCAATGATATCGAACAGGCTACCCGCCTGGCCAGAGGGATGATCGCCCGGTTTGGCATGAGTGAAGAATTTGGTATGGTGGCCCTGGAAACGGTGACGAATCAGTACCTTGGTGGGGATACATCCCTTGCCTGCTCCAATGAAACAGCGGCGAAGATCGATGGGGCTGTAGTGGCATTGGTGAAAGAGGCCCATGATAAGGCATACCGTATTATCGAGGAAAACATGGATAAACTGGATAAACTTGCAGCATATCTGTTGGAAAAAGAAACGATCACCGGCGAGGAATTTATGGAGATCCTCAATCATAAAGAAAACTGACAATTACCCTTAATTTTATAACTCATAGGATCCCTATGGAAAGATGGCATCCTTGTAGTGCGGTTTTGCCGATGC
>JAFRZQ010000411.1 GCA_017442465.1 Anaerotignum sp.
GAAGCCGCTGATATCTGCCGGAATGCACTCCCCATCGAACCTTATCACGAACCTTTGCACCAGCAGCTGATGCAGGCACTTCTGGATCTGGGCGATCAGAAAGGTGCCGTTCAGGTATATGATGCACTGAGTCAGCGGCTGTTCAACGATTTCGGTATCAATCCCAACGCCGATACCCGCGCCCTTTACCGCACCGCCACTCAGGTCATTGCCGACCAGACCCTTCCCCTGGATGTGGTTCTGGAACAGGTGCAGGAAAACGATGCACCCGCCGGGGCACTGGAATGCGAATATGATTTCTTTAAGATCCTGTGTTTTGCCGAAGCCCGGGCAATGCTGCGCAGCGGCAAAGCCACCCATATCGCCCTTTTTTCCCTGACCGGGAACAATGGCGAACCCCTCGCAAAACGCAGTCTGGAACGGACCATGGATAACATGGGGGAACATATCCGGATGAACCTGCGCCGGGGCGACGCATTCACCCGCTGCTCTTCTTCCCAGTTCATTCTGCTTTTGCCTCAGGCAAACTATGAAAACAGCTGTATGGTTTCCAGAAGGGTCATCAGCGCGTTCCACCGCAAATATCCCCATTCCCCTGCCAATGTGCTGTTTATGGTACAGCCCCTGTCTCCTGATGGGCTGGACAGATAAACTGCTCTTTTCGCACCTCTTTTGAGGTGCTTTTTTTATTCCGCAGTCCCCTCAAATCTGGCCTGTACCACCCAGCGCAGGTTATTGTGCCCTACGGAAGTGCAGGTGGAAAGGGTCAGTATCTTTTCTTCTGTAGTGGGCACAACGCCTGTATCGATCACAGAGGATGTCAGGCAGTGTTCCAGAAAAGCCTCTTTGCTTTCTTCGCCGGAAAAGCCCACCTGATAGGTCCTGCTGCCGATATTGGCTTCGTATGCCGCAAAAATTTCATAACGATGGACGCCATTGTCGTCCACGATATATACATAGGGATGATCTTCCCAATGTTCCAAAGTCGTATATTTCCCCAGAGAACCAAACATGGAACCATTGTTCATGCGGTGTCCGTAAATGACTGTATGGTAGTCGCTCAGGTCGGAACTGCTGGTTTTTTCCAGGAAGATGGAGCCGGCACTGTTATATTTTCTGTCCCATGTGTGCTCCAGATAATACTGATTGTCTTCCCCATCCATCAGGGGATACTCCAGCTGGGTATCCGGGATGACGATCCACCCCAGTACATCAGGGTTTACTTCCCGCAGCGCCGCCAGGTCAGTCTCTTTCAGCTCTGCCATATGGGAGTCCTCTGCAAAGATACCCTCTTCTGCAGTTTCTTCCTGTTCCGCTTTCTGTTTTTCCGCTTCCGCCTTTGCCATTTCTTCTGCCGCCTTCTGGGCTTCCAGATTGCGCTGTACCTCCAGACGGCTGTATGCAAACATCCCCGCAGAGCCGATAAACACCAGCGCCAGAAGGATCGTTATGATTTTTCCTTTCATATTCGTAACCCCCTTTTCGGGCAATTTTTTCATTCTATAGCCCTATAATAACAGGTAACGGTTACAAAAAGGGTTACTTTCTTAAAAAATGACGCAGAAATCCGAAAAATCTGTACCTTAAAAAGGAACCGGGAGGAAGTCCTCCCAGCTCCAAAAAGTGGTTTTTGCGTTTCTTTGTCAGTTGTTTTCTGCGTTATTTTCTGCGTTTTCTGCCGAACAGACCAGCCAGACCGATACCGGAGAAGCCGCTCAGTGCCAGCCACAGTGCGGATGTATCGTTTGTTTTGGGAACATCGTCCAGAATAATGTCTGCCAGAGGGATATCAACTTCGGGCAGTTCTGCCAGAGGAACATCTCCGTCGTCGATGATGTATTCTTCTGTGTATTCGTTGCCGCCATCTTTATCCTTATCTTTTTCTTCGTCTTTCTTTTCTTCCTTTTCTTTCTTTTTATTAGTGTTGTCGTTGTACTTGAATTCTTCTTTATACTCTTCGTTCCACTCGCTACCGTGTTCTGTTACAGTCACTGTGGTGATTTCCATCAGAGCTACTACTTCTTCATTGATCGCTGTGTCAGTTGTCTGTGTTACTTTCTTATCCTGTCTGGATCTGCTGCTGCTGCCGGAGCTGCTGTTTCTTGTTGCTGTTTCGTCTGTTACATCAAACGTCATGCTAACATCCAGTGCCACGGAGTGAGAACCTTCGCCAACGCCTACGAATGTCTGAGATGCTGTATAGCTGGGTACGCCATTCACAGTTGCTGTGTACAGATATACACCCTGTTTCAGATGCTGTGTGCCATCCAGGCTCAGGTTGATGCTCAGGTTTTCCTGCAGCTGCAGGTTGTTCATTGTATAAGTTGTGTTACCCTTACCATCCTGTGTGCCGTTTGCTGCTGTCAGATCCATTCTGCCAACTTCAGTATTGCCCTGTGTTACCACTACTGCCAGCTGGTCATTGTCTGTAGGAACGATGGCTACTGTGAAGCTAACCCCTACGTTGTACACATCGTTATCTGCATTATTATCATTGTTGCGTGCATCTTCCGTTTTTTCACCAACGGTGATCTGAGAACCGATGATATCGCTTACATCCAGGATATTTGTAGGTTTTTCTGCGGGAGCAGTCTTGCTCAGCAGTGCTGCATACAGATCCTGAATATTTTTGATCTGCGCCGCAGTGATATTTCCATCGAATCTCGCTCTTACAACGTCTTCGTGTACGCGTCTGTTACCGTCATTGTTACCATAATTCCAGATGGCTGCCTGTGTTGCTGTCAGTGCCTGACCTTCTGTCAGAGTTGCCGCTCTTTCTGCGGACCAGCCGTGTTCTTCTACCAGCATTCTGCGGATCTCAGTGATGCTGCCTGTGCCGGAAGCTGTGCCCCAGAAGCCATTCAGCGCAATGGCACGGATGTGTGCTTCTGCATCCGCAACAGAGCTGCCCTGATAGTAACTCTGGTCTTCGATGTTACCGATTTCGTAAACTGTGCCTCTGTTGGCATTGGTTGCCAGGTCTACGCAGTAACCAAAGAATGTATTGCCTGCGTCATCCTGCAGGATATAAATGCCATTGGACAGGTTGCCCCAGGAGCTGCCGTTATAGCGGTAAACATAGTAATCGCTGTCTGCTGCATGACCAATATACTGGATCTTGCCGTCTGTTGTATTGTTTGCCGCCTTAGCAGTAGGGTCTGCATGCAGTTCATTGTTTGCAAAATTAGTGATCAGTGCCTGTACATCTGTAGGCAGGGATGCCATTGTCTGGCTGCCATGACCTGTGCCTTCTGTTACTTCGCTCATTTCACCAGTTACGATGCGAGGAGTGGATTCGATCCATTCGCCGCTTACTGTTTTGCCTTCTGTGATGTCAGTTGTTGTGGTTGTTGTTGTGATATATTCTGTCTTTGTTGTGGTTGTTTCCAGAGTTTCTGTTGTTGTAACAGTTACAGTCTTTTTGCCCCAGATGTACTCACCGCCCCATGCGATCTCATCGCCTGCTGCGTTCTTTGTTACTGTGGATACGCTGTAACCTACTACGTTACCATTTTCATCAACGATATCTTCTACTGTTGTGATGGTTGTTTTGCCTGTTGCTTCGTCTTTTACTTCGCTTGCAGCGGGTCTTTCAGGCAGGTCGATCGTTTCAACGGGCTCAGATGTTGTTGTTACGGGATCGCCTGTTTCCACTGTAGGGTCAATGGGGTTTGTGTCGTTTGCTTTTGTTTCAGTTACAACTGTTGTTGTGGTAGTCGTTGTTGTTTCGTAACCAACCACATCGCCGTTTTTATTTGTAACGTCTTTTACATCTGTTTTAACATCTTCTTTTGTTTTCTTTGTGCCGATCACGTTGCCGTCATCGTCCGTTACATCCTCAGATGTTTCTTCGCCTTCTACTACACTGCTTTCCGGTCTGTCATCTGCCAGCAGGTCTTCGTAGAGTTCCTTTTCATCTACTTCTGCAGATTCGTTGTCTGTGCCGCCGGGTGTCAGTGTGATTGTGATATCACCAGCGTAACCGGGGTCGATCGGTGTAGATGTTGTTTCTGTATCAACAGAACCATCGTTGTTGAATTCACCCTTATCATCAACCAGAGTTTTTTCTTCGCCTTCGATGTAGTCATCCTTTTCCAGTTCGTCTCTGTCTTCGATATATTTATCTGTAACAGTTTCTGTTTCTGTTGTTGTTTCGTAACCATTGCTATAACCATATTCTTCCACTACACGGCCTTTGTCATCTGTTACTGTTGTATGGCCGCTGGATTCATAGCCTTCCGTTTCTGTTGTTACGTCAGTTGTTTTGCCTTCTTCGAACTGAGAAGCTGCGCTGCCTTCCACATAACCTGTTTCTGTATTGCCTTCTGCAGGTTTGTTTTCTTCAGAACCTTCGCCGCCTTCTGCAGGTTCAGCACCTTCGGAACCTTCGCCATCATCGCCGCCGTCAGTCTTAGGCTCTGTCTGTGTAGGTTCTGTGGTCGTTTCTTTATATTCTGTATCGGATTCTACAGTTGTTGTTTCGCCGCCTCTGTCATTCTCTTCTGTTGTTTCAGAAGCTGTTGTGGTTTCTGTTCTTTCTGTTTTTGTACCGTCAGCTTCTGTGGTTTCTGTTGTGGTTTCTGTTACAGAAGCACCGGCTTCATTTGTGGATTCGGATTTTGTTTCTTTTGTTTCGGAACCATCGTCACTCTTTGTAACTGTGATCGTTACTGTAGGTGCATTGCTGGATGCGTTCTGACCGGATGTTTCCTGAGATGTGCCACCATTATCACCTGCAGGCGCAGATTCTTCTGCTAAAGCAGTTACAGGTGCCATGCTGACCACCATTGCTGCTGCCATTGCCATTGCAAACATTCTCTGAGGTTTTGTTTTTGTTGTTGTAGTTTTTTTCATAAATCTCACTCCTTATATATTTTAGAGTTCGAAATATGTGGTGGCCGGGCTGGCTTTGTTTGCACTTTAGCCCCCTTAGCTTTGCGTCCCGAGGTTTCCCTCGGTTTGCCATTTCAATTATTTCAAAATAGTATTCCTTGTGTATACCATACCACCTACAGGTTACAAAAGCGGTTACATTTTCTATCTTTTCCAAAAAACAAGGCTAAGAATGTATCTTAGCCCTGCTTTTCTCTCTATTTTATGCAATTATCTGCAAATCGTTCCTTTATTTCCGTCTTCTGATTGCCAGAGCCAGACCGGAGATACCGCTCATTGCCAGCCATACCATGGAAGGATCGCCTGTTTTGGGGATGTCGGACAGGATCACTTCGCCGTCACCGATTTCAACTTCTTCGATGATAGGTTCATCTACTACTTCAATTTCAGGAATATCGATCAGAGGAACTTCTTCTTCAAGGATTTCTTCTTCTCTGTCGTTATCTCTATCTCTGTCACGATCTCTGTCATTGTCATTATCGCTGTCAGCGTCTGCGTCGGCATCAGCGTCGGCATCGGCATCTGCGTCTGCATCTGCGTCGGCGTCTGCATCGGCGTCGGCGTCTGCGTCTGCATCTGCGTCGGCGTCTGCATCAGCGTCTGCATCTGCGTCTGCGTCGGCATCAGCATCTGCATCAGCATCGGCGTCTGCATCTGCGTCTGCGTCGGCATCGGCATCGGCGTCGGCGTCTGCATCTGCGTCTGCATCAGCGTCTGCGTCGGCGTCTGCATCTGCATCTGCATCTGCGTCGGCATCGGCATCAGCGTCGGCGTCTGCGTCGGCATCGGCATCAGCGTCTGCGTCTGCGTCTGCATCTGCATCTGCGTCTGCATCAGCGTCTGCATCGGCATCGGCATCGGCGTCTGCGTCTGCATCTGCGTCTGCATCGGCGTCAGCATCAGCATCTGCATCGGCATCTGCGTCGGCGTCAGCGTCTGCATCTGCGTCGGCGTCTGCGTCTGCATCTGCGTCTGCGTCTGCATCTGCATCTGCATCGGCGTCAGCATCTGCATCGGCGTCAGCATCTGCATCTGCATCAGCGTCTGCATCTGCGTCGGCGTCTGCATCAGCGTCAGCATCTGCATCGGCGTCGGCATCGGCGTCTGCGTCAGCGTCTGCATCGGCATCAGCGTCAGATTCTTCATCCTGAACGCCTGGTTTATAGTTATTCATGCCTTTATCATGTTCAGAATCCTGATTGCCTTCCTGTCTGCCAATCACGATTGTTACAGTTTTGCCATCCTGTGTGATAGTAA
>JAFRZQ010000043.1 GCA_017442465.1 Anaerotignum sp.
CAAAGTGGATCTGTCTGTGATCATGTCTGGCGGCATTGTGGCATTGCCTAAAATTCTGCCTTATACACCGGAATTTCATGCAGGCGCCATTGTTTCTGTAGCGATCATCTTTTTGGTATCTGCCGCTGAAACAATTGGTGATACAACTGCGATGGTAGCTACCGGCTTGAACAGAGAAATCACGGACAGGGAAATTTCTGGTTCTCTGGCATGCGATGGTTATGCATCCGCATTATCTTCCATGTTGGGATGTCCGCCCATTACCTCCTTCTCTCAGAATGTTGGTTTGATCGCTATGACAAAGGTAGTAAACAGATTTACAATTATGACAGGGGCTGCGTGTATGATCCTTGCAGGGCTTCTGCCTCCTGTTGGCAACTTCTTTGCATCTCTGCCTGAATCTGTTCTGGGGGGCTGTACGATCATGATGTTTGGTACGATCATGACAAGTGGTATGCAGATGCTGGCAAAGGCGGATTTCAATCAGAGAAATGTAACGATTGCAGCACTTTCTCTGGCCGTGGGTATTGGCTTTACAACAGCCAGTGAAATTGACATGTGGCACATTTTCCCTGAAATGGTACAGTCTGTATTTGCGGCAAATGTAGTGGCGGTTGTGTTTGTGGTATCTATTATTCTAAATCTGATTTTACCTAAAAATATGGATCTGGAAAAAATAGAAAATTAAGTCGGGTGAGGAGAAAAAATATGTTAGAAAAGGTTTTTAAGCTAAAAGAAAACAACACGAATGTAAAAACAGAGATTGCTGCAGGTGTTGCAACATTTATGACAATGGCGTACATTTTGGCAGTAAATCCCAGCATCCTGAGTGAAGCCGGGATGGATGCCAATGCAGTTCTGCTGGCAACCTGTCTGGCATCCTTTATCGGCACGGTATGTATGGCACTGATGGCAAATATGCCCTTTGCTCTGTCTGCCGGTATGGGGCTGAATGCATATCTTGCGTATACTGTTGTTCTGGGGCAGGGACTTTCCTGGCAGGTAGCTCTGTTTGCGGTATTTGTGGAAGGTATCATCTTTATCATCATGTCTTTGACGAATGTCCGTGAAGCGATTTTTAATGCCATCCCTCTGACGCTGAAAAAGGGCGTTTCTGTTGGTATTGGTCTGTTTATCGCCTTTATCGGTCTGCAGAATGCAGGCCTGGTGGTGGATTCCTCTACCCTGGTAACGATCACAAGCTTTACTGAAAACTTTAATACCCATGGCATCTGTGCATTGCTGGCCTTGATCGGCCTTCTGATTACTGCTGTTCTGCACATCAAAAAGGTGAGCGGCAGTATTCTGGTCGGTATCGTTGCAACATGGGGTCTGGGTATGCTGTGTCAGCTGGCAGGCATTTATGTTCCCAATCCTGAAGTGGGCGCATACAGCCTGTTCCCCGCTGGTATCATGAGTGCAGACTTTTCTGCACTGGGACTGACACTGGGGCAGTGTTTTAATTTTGATTTCAGTGCAGTAGGTATGTTCAATTTTATCGTAATCGTATTCTCCTTCCTGTTCGTTGACCTGTTCGATACACTGGGCACACTGATCGGTGTAAGTACAAAGGCGGATATGCTGGATGAAAACGGCAGATTGCCTAAAATCAAACCTGCACTGCTGTCTGATGCCATCGCAACAACAGCCGGTGCCGTTCTGGGCACATCTACTACGACAACATTCGTAGAATCTGCAGCCGGTGTAGCAGTGGGCGGCCGCACAGGTCTGACAGCTATGACAACAGCGATCCTGTTCCTGCTGGCAACGCTGTTCTCCCCTCTGTTCACATCCATCCCTTCTTTTGCAACAGCACCTGCGCTGATTTTCGTAGGCTTCCTGATGTTTGAAGCGGTAGCAGATCTGAAATTTACAGACGACAATCTGGCGGAAGTGATCCCTGCATATCTGTGCATCATCGCAATGCCTTTGTTCTACAGCATTTCTGAAGGTATCTGCATTGGCGTTATTTCTTATGTTGTGATCCAGGCTGCAACAGGCAATGCAAAGAAGGTAACACCACTGATGTATGTGCTTGCAGTATTGTTTGTATTAAAATATGTATTTTTATAAGAAGTCGGAATAGATACAAGGAAGAGGCGAAAAGAATGAATTTTCTGGAAGAAAGAATTTTGAAAGACGGCATCGTAAGAGAAGGCAATGTGCTGAAGGTCGACAGTTTTCTGAATCATCAGATGGATATTGATCTGATCAATGAAATGGGCAGAGAATGGAAACGCCGTTTTGCAGATAAGGACATCAATAAGATCCTGACGATCGAAGCATCCGGTATTGGTATTGCCTGCATTGTTGCACAGCATTTCGGTGTTCCTGTGGTATTTGCCAAAAAATCGAAAAGTATCAATATCGCCGGGGATGTATATGTAGCAGAAGTACATTCTTTTACACATAAGAAAATAAATCAGGTTATTGTATCTAAGAGTTTCCTGAATGAAGAAGATCGTGTTCTTATTATCGATGACTTCCTGGCAAACGGTGATGCATTACAGGGCTTGATCTCTATCTGTAAAGAGGCAGGTGCAAATGTAGAAGGTATTGGCATTGCAATTGAAAAAGGTTTTCAGATCGGTGGTAAAATCATCAGAAACCTGGGATATGATCTGGAATCTTTGGCGATCGTTGATGGCATGAATACAGAAACAGGCGAAGTGTTCTTTAGAGAACAGGATGATAGGAATATAAAGGACAAATAAAGTATAAAACTGAAAACAGGCGGTTTCAGACAAAAATAAAACCCTCGGGAATGTTGATTTTCCGAGGGTTTCTTATGCTTTGCATGGTTTAATATGTGTGATTCACATATTAGGAAGTGGATCGATTTTCTGTTTTCATGATATCAGAATAGCCTTGAATTTGGGATTGTTTCAAAGTTTGTGTAAAGTGAAAAAACTGATGGACCAAAGCATAAACATTGCGAAACAGTGCACGGAAATGATACATTGCTGCAAAAATGTACTATTGATTTTACTCTGTCCATATCGTCTGTGCGATTCGGATGTTAAACCATCCGTTTTCTGTACTATACCGGCAGACTGCATCGTATTTATCGCAGTATGCCGCGATGGATTGGGTACCAATCCCATGTATCGCGGTTTCCGCAATTGGCCGATTATTTTCATCAAACTGCACGGTGCCAGCGTATGGATTGGAAACATAGAACATTAGCTGCGGCTGCGAAATGCACTTACAGCGGATCACCCGCTGTTCCTGCGGAAGTTTATTGACTGCATGGATGGCATTTTCCAATGCATTCGCAAAGACGGTTGATAATTCCATTGTATTTACAGGAATATCTGCTGGAATA
>JAFRZQ010000412.1 GCA_017442465.1 Anaerotignum sp.
ACTGCCACAACATCCTGATTTTCCAGCACCGGCACAGCAATTTTCTGCAAAGAGTCCCTCTGCAGAATGGAATCCGCATCCATGCATACAAAGTAAGGATAGCGGGAGGCATTGATTCCCATATTGATGCTGTCCGCCTTGCCGCCGTTGTTTTTATTGATAAGGGTAATGGGCACGCCATTGCCGCCCTTGCCTTCAAAAATCGTGATCTGATCCTTGCATTTCACCTGCTTGCGAATGGGGCGATATACCTGTTTCAGATCAAAGGTCGCCGCCACCAGCGGTCCTGTTTCATCCTTGGAGCCGTCATTGACCACGATGATCTCATAGATCTTATAATCCAGACTGAGAAGAGATCGAATCGTATCCGTGATAGTCACTTCTTCATTATAGGCAGGAACGATGATACTGATGGGTACATAATACTCATGGCTGATCTCATTCCGCAGTTTTTTCTTTTTCACATCCTCAAACAGCTGATTGCCGCCCACTAGTACGGAAACAAACAGGAACGTAGAATAGCCCAGCAGATAGATCACAAAGAAAATTTCTGTGTAATACAGAATCATTTTTACTGTATCTACAGTAAAAACATCATATATCCATTCGAGCAAATCTTCCCCCTCCTTTCTCCGTCAGACAGGCTGCCCTGCAGCCGTTTTTTCCTGCTCCAGCAGGCGAATGGTATCCATAATAAATGCAGATGTTTCCGCATCTTCTTTATACTGATACAGCAGGCTTTCATTGGCATATCTGTCCTGCAAATGAAGCAGTTCCTGCAGTTCCGCCCGTTCCAGTCCTTTTCTGTGCAGAAATGCCACCGCATTATTCCGCACATGCCAGTCTCTGCTGGTGATTTTTTTCTTCACTGCTGCCCGAACCTCTGCATCGTCATAGTTCTGCAGTCCCTGAATCGCCAGCATCTGTTTGATCCAGATCACATTTTCCCGCTGCAGGATCTGCAGGAACCATGCCTTCGCTTCTCCACAGGGGAATTTCTGGAAATAACGCATGGCACGATACTGCACCTCTGCGTCGGCCTTTTCCTCCCGCATCAGCTGCAGGCAAAGGTCGGATACTTCGCAACCCTGCATGCGGAAGTAGTCTAGCAGACATTCCTTCACATCATCGCCATACTGCGCAAAGCGGGCAAGCAGTGCCTTTTCCAGTTCCTCGTGATCCCCCTGAAAACTCAGGAGACCATCCACCAACAGCTTATGGTGATAAAAACCACTCCGTCTGTCCACAACTTCCAGTGCCTGCAATAGCAGATGGGTTTCCCCAAAGGCATAGATGGCATCCATGGCATTGGTAAAGGTATACAGAGATTTGCTTTCCAGAAAATGCATAAATTCACTGCTGAACGCCGCAGGCACCTTTTCTTTTCTGTAATCCAGCGTGGAGATCAGATAAGTATAAAAAGCCTGCACATATTCCGTTTTTTTTCGGTAATTGCCGATCTGCTCAAACAAAAATTCTCTGAACCAGTCTCGTGCATCGTGCTGTTCCTCCAGCACACTCTGCAGGGAGACCATATGCGTTATTTTGGAAAGTTTGCCGGAGAGAGTCTTTACAAATTTTTCAGAAAACATCCCCTTCTGCCGATATCCTTCTATTTCCTGCCGCAGCAAATTTTTAAATGCTGCATCTTCCGCATGCAGATGTTTATTCTTCGAATTTTTCAGCACAAGAAAAGCAATATCAAATAACAGCAGTAAGATACATACAATGATATAGATTTCCAGTACGATCGTCATGACTCTCCCTCCTTTCTCATTCAGTCACCGTTCCAGTATTCCTGCAGAATATAATAGG
>JAFRZQ010000413.1 GCA_017442465.1 Anaerotignum sp.
ATGTTCGAATTACTCTTGACGAAGCCTGCCTTGTAACCCTTGACGGCGGCGACCATGGCAGCCTCATCCTCCACGGACTGAGAGCCGTAGATAAAGGAGCAGCCGCCTTCTCTTGCCAGCGCGATGGCCAGCTTTTCGCCGGAAACGGACTGCATAATGGCAGAAACCAGCGGAATATTCAGGGAAAGAGCGGGCTTTTCGCCCTTGCGGTAACGAACAAGGGGCGTCTCCAGAGAAACAGCGGTAGGAATACATTCACTGGAGGAATAGCCGGGAACAAGCAGGAATTCACTGAAAGTTCTGGATGGTTCTGTGAAAAAAGTTGCCATTTTGATTCTCCTCCTATTAGTCATTTTCTGATTTTGCTGTATAGTATGCCAATTTAATTTACCTTAAATTATTAGAATGATTTTATCACTAAAAAATCCCCTGTTCAAGGGGACTTTTTGAATTTTCAATATTTTGTCGATTCCGTCAGTTTTCCGACATTTTTTCAGATTTTTTCGTGCTTTTGTATACAGAATATTTTTACCGTTTCAGATAACCCAGAGCTGTTTTTGCCACGATACCGATGAGGATGCCTGTCACCACGCCGGAAACCAGCAGGAACGGCAAATAATACATCATTTTGATATTTTCCACCACCATTGCCGCCACTGCCACCTGACCCACATTATGGAACACACCGCCGGCCAGGGAAACACCGATGATGCTGAACTTACGGGTGTCCTTCAGAAGAGCCATCACAGCAAAGCTGAGCATCGCCCCGGAAAGGCTGTACAATAAGCCTGCAACGCCGGCAAACAAAAGCCCCGACAGGAACACGCGGATGATGGAAACGAAAAACGCACTGTGGGAATCCATATAATACATCATAATCACGATAATGACATTGGCCAGACCCAGTTTCACCCCGGGAATAGGGATGGGGATAGGGATCATCATCTCCACATAGCCCATGAGGATGGCCAGTGCTGCAAACAGACCGTAATAAGGGATCTTTTTATAATTCATATCAACCCACCACCATATCCATTTCGGCTTCGCCTTCGCCCACGATCTCTACCACCATTTTATGAGGCAGGCAGACGATGGTTTCACCAACCTTTGAAACTTTCTTATGATCCACGCAGATCTGGTCACGACAATCCGCTTCTTCTACAAAAACCTGTCCGTATTCTGTACGGACGATATTATAACCCCATTCTGTTTCGATGGTCACGCTATCATTCAAATCAATGGGAAGCTCCGCCTTGAACTCGCCGTCTACTGTCACTACGGCAGTCAGCCCTTTTTCTGCACCTGCGGAATAGAACAACCAGATGCCTGCTGCCGCCACCAGAGCGATCACAACCAAGATCAAGTCTGTTTTTTTCATGCCCGCACCGCCTTTCTGTCAGAGAATAAAGATTCATTATCTTCTAGAATAGCAAGAAAAAAGGATGAAAGCAAGAAATAACTGCTTCCATCCTGAATTTTTGCAAAAGAAAAGTGCCCAGAACCGGAATCGAACCAGTGACACGTGGATTTTCAGTCCACTGCTCTAC
>JAFRZQ010000414.1 GCA_017442465.1 Anaerotignum sp.
GATCCCGATATCATGCATATCATCAAAGGCGGCAGCAAGGATACAGATATGCTGTCCCACGCCTATATCCGTCTGGAATACTTCGGTCCCGACAGATGGATGCTGACACCTGATAAAGAATGGTATGAAGACTGTACCGACCTGCAGTCCTTTGAAGCAGGCGGCTATACATGGAACGGTTTCAGCGGTATGACCATGGATACCCCCATCACTGTTCTCTGGACAGAGGCTGACAACATCGGTTCTCAGCTGAATCTGATGACAGATGCCGATAAATCCAGCTTCAAACTGGAAGATGCTGACGTACAGGCCATCCTGATGACACTGAGACCTTCCACAGAAGCTGACCCTGAAACAGAGATCAAGATCGCAGCGGCAGGCGGCACAGCCGATAAACCTGATGCTGACAAAAAAGACGCTGCAGCGGCTGATTTCAGCTGGTGGAACAAAGAATGGTACGGCTGGTGGACAATGAAAAACGGTACAGGTTCCTATCAGGGCCCTTGTGATGCCGGTGTATGCTGGGATACCTACGCAAATATTGAAGTATATGACGATAATACAGGTTATCTGACTCTTTGGGATACGGAAACAGCAAAAGACAGCCCTCTGATCCGTGGTTATCTGAATTTTGAAGAAGGCTCCGACAGCAGAGGCAAACTGGTCAATGACTGGATCACATTCTTCGATGCAGGTCAGTGGCTGCCTCAGTTCTATGCAACACCTATGGATATCGATGCAGGAGAATGGATCGTTGATCCTTCCAATTCCTCTGTCAGCCATTTCAAGGATATGATCGAGATCACAGGTCATTATGAAGACCCCGACGGCACAGGCGAAGGCTTCGATTATTATATCTATCTGCGTCCCTGGGGCACAGACTGGAGCGATGTAGCCAACGGCGATACCTCCGGCTGTCTGTATAAGGATATGATGCCTGTCATCTATAACGACTGGTATGTTCCTCTGGTAAACATGGGTGAAAGCCTGCCCGATTCTATCGCAGACGGTTTTGCGATCCTGGGCAATTAAGCGATCCTCTGTTCCGGAAGTACAGCATATATGTACAGGAGGGGGCTGCTCCATGAATAAAGAGAATCCTCAGTTTGGCATCATTCCGCCAAACTATAAACCCATTCCTTTTACTGCAGAAGAAATCGAAAAAAGCAGGCAGCAGTACCTCCGGAGATACCCCATTCCGGAGGGGGATTACTGGACCTGCTTCTGCGGTTCTCATAATACTAAAAATTTCTGCCCTGAATGTGGCAGGAAAGCACCTGACGACTGGGAGGTGAAACCATGAGTATCTTTGACAAGCTGAAACAGGAAGCTGTTTCTGCAGCAAGTAAAAAATTACAGTCTCTGGGAAATCAGAAGGAAACCTTCACTTTCTCCGCTCTGCCGGAAAGCCTTGCACAGATGCAGGCCCTCCCCGAAGCAGCACTGGATACCCCTTTCCAGACAGCAGCCCTGACCGTATGTGCCCTGTGTGCCTATGCAGCCGAACCGGAAATTGGCGTGGAAATGCTGAACTGGCTGAGAGGCCCTCGCCCTTTGGGCGGTCACGAGCTTTCCTTCCTGAAAGACAGATTCCGGGACGAAAAATACTATATCCCCTTCTCCTATTTCAAAGGAGCAGTGCCGGAAAACAACTATACTCCTGATGAACCCTTTACCCTGACCCTCTATACCAATCCTTATTCCGATGACAATGAGGGATATATGAAACTGTTCATCGACAGCGGCGGTGCAGACAATGCCCGCTCCATCGTTCTCAGAATGCGGGGCGACGGCAAATGGTTCCTGTGGGAAGAATTCCTGCTGCCCGATATCCGTCCTCCCAAATCTGCTGACCCCTGGGCATAAGGGGGAATGGGTATGAAAAAACATCTTTTGCTCCTTCTGTTGCTGGCGGTGGTGCTGTGCATCGGCTGCAGCCCAAAAGAAATAACAGAAGAGCCCATGGAAGAGGACGGTGTCGTACGGGATAATTCTGATCCTGATGCACCAAAGGTCATTGAGTCCGACTTCATTATCTCCTTCCTGTGCGAATTTTCCGCATTGGACAGGATGGAGGAAGATACTTACCTGAGCGGGAAAAATTATCGTCTGGAGGCTCGCCTGAAGGACGGTGCAGTCAAAGGCCACTATTCTCCATACGGAAACCACGGCGAAGATATCCTCTTTGCTGCAGATCATTCCTTTATGTACGAACTGCAGGAAGTCGTTTCCAGATATGATCTGGCCCAGTATAACGGCATGGATGTTTCCGTCAGCGGCCTACCGGAAATGTACGGTGCATCTCTTCAGATCGTTTATGCCTCCGGAGAGAGCATCTCTGCCAGCGATAATCAGGATTGTTTCCTGCCACTGGCAGCCATGGAAGAACTGGAAAACCTTTTCCTGCAGCAACTCCCCAAACCTTCTGCATCCGACGATGCAACTGAAGAATAAGGAGGGAAGATTATGAAACGAAAATTATGTATTTTATTTTCACTGCTTTTTACTCTGAGCCTGACAGCAGGCTGCGGTGGGAAGGAATCCTCTGCCGCTGAAAGCGGTGAAAAAGAAATCCAATATGAAGCACCGGATCTGATCGATCTGACAGTAAAGGAAAATGCCACCTTTGATAATATGGATGGCTGCTTTATAGAAACAAGATGCGATCTGCTGGAAGCAGGCTACCCTGACTGGGACGGCGAAATGCTTACCGCCGGGGATTATCCCGCTCTGGCAGATGTGTTGGAACAGCACAAATACGATACCCTCTCCTGGCAGGAGGCTGAATATTCTCATCTGATGGAAACCGCATCCTATGGGCAGGAAGAGGAGATCTACTTCTATCACGATGCTTATGTCACCAGAAATGATACGCAGGTCGTATCCTTCTATGAACACATTTCCCTTTATGACGGATGGATGGGTGAATACTGGAAAACCAAGAACATTGACACCAAAACAGGGAAGATCCTGACCGTTGCAGATGTTTTTACTGATCCTGAAGAACTGCCTGCCCTTCTGACAGAAGCCCTGATACAGGAAGACCCCTTCCTGGAAGGAGCGGTCAATCTGGAAGAAATCATCGCCACATCCCTGGAAACGGGAGATCAGGATGTATGCTTTGCCCTCTCCTACGGCTCTGTGCATTTCTTCTTTGCAGAATATCTGCTGGAAAACTACTTTGTGGGAGATCATATCGTCTTTTCCCTGAAGGATTATCCTGAACTGGTGAAAGAACCCTATCGACTCTCTCCCGAAAGTTATATGCTGCAGCTGGAATATAACACCGACTGCCTCACCGCTGACGGAAAACTGTTGAACATGAGCTGGATGATGAACGGTGAATGGAGTGAATCCATCCTGTGGAACATGATCGTGGACGGGAATGTTTATACAGAAGAATTTTACGGATTTGCCCCGCAGAGCTGCTATCTCATCCATACAGGAGGCAAGGATTATATCTATCTGCAGGAACCTGCGGGGGATATCTCCATGGTGACGGATATCTATGAGATCACCGCCAACGGTCTGAAAAAGATCGGGAATCTGCCCCTTGCCATGCACAGCAGCGTCAATCTGAATCCTGACCGACTGTTCATGGATATCAACGATATGCTTTATACCTACGACATCATGCTGATGCCTTACGGCATGTATCGTGTGGGCAGTGACGGTATGCCTGTTCTGCTGGAAAACACCTTTGGTGTAACGGGGACAGACATGGTGGGGAAGGAAACCTTCCGCATCTACATGACTGATCCCAAGGATGCTTCCGTGGAAGAAGGCTTCACCACCGTTGCCCAGGGGATCATCCTCACCCCCTTCCGTACGGACATGGAAACCTATTTAGACCTGTTCACGGAAGATGGCAGAGCCATCCGCCTGACCATTGACGGCTGGTATGACGAAATGGAAATCCACGGCTTCGGCACGCTGAATGACGGCTTCGAAGCCTCTATGTATCACCCTTATGAATAACGATCAAATAAAACCTTGAAAGGGGGACTTCTCATGAGAAAACCCAAAAACAAACGTAAAGTATTCAGTATTTTATTATGTTTTGCTATGCTGATGAGCTTACTGCCCGCAACTGTATATGCGGCGCAGGAAGTAACCTATGCGAACATCATTTTAGATAAACCCAAGGCAGGCAATATCCCTGACTGGAATGCAGAATATGAAGGCAAAGGCTTCACAGTCACAGATATCAAATGGCGTGAGAATGCACATAACGGTGACTATATGGATTATGATGAACCCTTTGAAGCCGGTAAAAGTTATCTCGTTTCTGTAACAATTGAACCAACCAGCGGCTATGTAATCAGCCGTGATCAGGGTGATAGCCACTGGATCTGGTATATCGACGCCTATATCAACGGGAATTATGTTGATTTGATGAGTAAAGTAGGTCTGCATGACATGAATGATGCATGGGAAGAGTATCTGCCTGTGGAACTCATCACAACCTTCTATGTTCCCGAAGAAATCACTGAAATCGACAGAGTGGAAATTGAAGGCGTATCCATCCCTGTTCCCGGTCAGAACCCTCAGTTCAGAGCAAGCACTCCTACAAGAGGCGTGAAACTGACAGACGGTAATTACGAAAATGCCCAGAACGGCGTTTACTGGTATGACATGGACTATCGCATGGACATGGGCGGCAATGATACTTTTGAAGCAGGTCACCGTTATAGACTGATCGTGCATGCAGAAACCACAAAAGGCTATGAATTTGTAGACTACAATGATTGGTATGATGCTTATGTAAATGGCAAACCCGCAGATGTTGATCTGAAGAAAAAAGAAGTGGATATCATTTATTTCTTCGATTGTAAGAATGAAGTGGTCGAATCTGTAGAAGTAGAAGATATCAACGCACCTAAGGATGGTTCTCTGCCCGACTACAGAGGTGCCATCTATGACCCTGCTGTTTCTTTCAAGGCTGTGAACAACACATTCACACAGAACGGTATCTCCTGGTTCAATGTGACAGATAACTGGTCCATGACACCTAACGACAGATTTGAAGCAGGCAAACA
>JAFRZQ010000415.1 GCA_017442465.1 Anaerotignum sp.
TCAGCCTGTATATGGCGGGCTTCTTTGTATTCGGTCTGCCTAACGTGACCTCGTCCTTCTTTCAGGCCATCGGCAGTCCGAAAAAGGCACTGGTGGTATCCCTGTCGAGACAGGTGTTTTTCCTGATCCCTCTGGCACTCATCCTGTCCTCTCGGTTTGGACTGGACGGTGCACTGGGAGCGGCACCTGTGTCGGATGTACTGACATTCCTATTGGCATTGTTCCTTCTGATGAAGGAGATCAAAGGCTGGAAGAAAAAAGGTATGCTCGCATAAAAATATCAAAGACACTGAGATTTCTCAGTGTCTTTTTTCATATTCATATACCAATGACCTTTTTGGGGGCGAGAATATGCAGTGGAAAATGGGTGCGAAATATCTGGTTTTGTTTGGGTTATGCTTTCTGGGCGGAAGATTTGTGGCATCGGAACAGGCGGAAATGACCAGCGGGGAAAAACGGGGTGAATTGGCGATTCTGATCGATGATTTTGGCTACTGCGGCGAAGGAACGGCGGAAATGCTGGAACTGCCCATCCCCTTTACGGCGGCAGTCATGCCCTTTTCCAAATGCACGGAAGCGGATGCAGAAGCTGTGCGTCAGGCGGGAAAGGAGATCTTCATTCACATGCCCATGGAATCCCTGACGGGGAAGCGGGAGTGGGTCGGTGATAAGGGTATTTTTCGGGAAATGCCAGAAGAAGAAATTAAGGCAAGGGTGGAGGAAGCTTTCTCCATCCTGCCTGATGCGGTGGGGCTGAATAACCACATGGGCTCGGCCATCATGGAGGATGAGCGGAGCCTTTCGGCAGTGATGGACATATTAAAAGATAAGGATGTCATGTTTGTGGACAGCATGACGACAGCAAAAAGTCTTGGGCGAACTATGGCGGGGCAGAAGGGTGTGACGTTTCTTGGGCGGGATGTGTTTCTGGACAGCACCGATTCGGTGGAGGAAGTGAAGAAAAATCTGAGAAAGGCGGCAGAGGTTGCGCTGGAAAAAGGCTATGCCCTTGCCATCGGTCATGTGGGGCCGGAGGGCGGCATGGTGACGGTGCAGGCGATCAAAGAACTGATCCCCGAACTGGAGGATGCGGGAATTACGTTTGTCACTGTTACCGAACTGGTAAAGTGATACAGATTATGATATAATTATAATTTAATAAGTACCAGAGAAAGGGGAAGAAGGAATATGTCACACTGGAATTCCAGAGGGCTCAGAGGCAGCACCTTTGAAGAGATCATTAATTTTACAAATGAACGTTACAGACAGTCCAGACTGGCATTGTTCCAGAAGATCCCCACGCCCATTACGCCGGTGAAGATGGATTCTGAAAGTAAGACCATTACGCTGGCGTATTTTGAGAAGCAGTCCACCGTCGATTATATTGGTGTGGCACAGGGTGTTCCTATTGCCTTTGACGCCAAGGAGACGGCTGGGAAAAATCTGCCCCTCCAGAATATCCATGAGCATCAGATGGCATTTATGGAGGAATTTCAGGCACAGCGGGGGCTTGCCTTCTTGTTGGTACATTTTTCCGCAGTGGATGAATATTATCTGCTACCTTTTGAAACACTGAAATTATACTGGGAAAATGCGGTAAAGGGCGGACGGAAATCCATTCCCTATGACGCATTTGATAAAAAATACAGCATCAAGCAGAACGGCAGTCTCCTCCATTATCTGGAGGCGGTCAGCCTGTATCTGGAAGAAACAGAAGCAAGGAAGTGATGAAACATGCTGAAAAAAACAGCAGTGGAAAATATACTGACAGCGGCACTGGAAAGCGGCGCGGACTTTGCGGAGATCTACGCAGAGGAAGCGAAACGCAGCAGTATCGCCATGGTCAATGGCAAAATCGAAACGGCGCTGGGCGGAATGGATTACGGTGCAGGGGTGCGCCTGTTCTTTGGCAATCAGGCGATTTACGGCTTTACCAATGACCTGACGGAAGAGAATCTCATCCGCATCGCCCGGGAAGGGGCGGCGGCTATGAAGGGCGACCGTATTTACAACATCAAGGGCTGGAAGGAAATGGCGAAAAGATGCATCAACCCCATCCAGATTATGCCCGACAGCATTGCAAAAACAGCCAAGGCGGAACAGCTGAGAAGGGCGTCCGCAGCGGCGAAGGAATATAACGAACTGATCACTCAGACAAGAGCAGGCTATCTGGAAGTGATGAAGCATGTTCTGGTGGCAAACAGCGAAGGTGTCTGGGGCGAGGAAGACCGTACAAGAAGCCGTTTTACGGTAGAAGCAGTGGCATCCTCTGCAACGGAAAAACAGAGCGGCCATCTGGGCCCCGGCGGCTCCGAAGGCTTTGAACTGTTCGACCGCATTGACGTAGAGGCAACGGCAAGGGAAGCGGCTCGTGTAGCTGTGACCATGCTGGGGGCAAAGCCCTGCCCTGCAGGGAAAATGCCCGTTGTCATCGATAATGGTTTTGGCGGCGTGATTTTCCACGAAGCCTGCGGCCATGGTCTGGAGGCGACGGCAGTAGCACGAAATGCTTCCGTTTTCGCTGGAAAGATGGGGCAGCTCATCGCATCCCCTCTGGTGACTGCCATCGATGACGGCACCATCCCCAATGGCTGGGGTTCTGCGGAAATGGACGACGAAGGCACGCCTACAGCAAGAAATATTCTGATTGAAAATGGTGTTCTGAAGTCCTATCTGGTAGACAGACTGAACGGCAGACGCATGGGTGCA